>JAUWWX010000046.1 GCA_030616665.1 archaeon
AGAAAAAGGAGGTTGAGTTGAAATGAGCGAAGGGAAGAAAGCGCAGGTTGCAACAGAATACCTTATGCTAACAGCATTCATCCTTATCTCGGTGGCAATAATCTTTGTATTTTCCTTTATAAACTATAGCCAAAATATGAGGGTGGCAAAGGCATCAGAGACATTGTCAAAGCTGGCAAATGCAGTGGATGACGTGTACGTAAGCGGCGAGGGCAACAGCAGGTTCGTCAACCTAAGTTTGCCTGACGGACTGAAAGAGCTAAAAATCGTGCACAAATGCGGCTACCCACCACCAAACCAAGGAAGCTTGGTAGAATGCAAAGACAAGTTAGGCGTGCCAAGCATATCGTACGATGACGTGAATTTCAGTGCAATCAGCATTACAGTGCAGCTGATTGGCGGAGACAGCGAAATAATGAGGGAGACAAGGGCAAAGATTTTGGGAGAACTTGGAGACAGGGATGATGTAGACGCGATAGGGTTAAATGTGTATTCTGGAAGCGCTTATAGCGTGAGGGTAAGCTGGACAGACACCGGGCTTATAAAACTTGAGAAAGTGTGAAAAGAATGATGGATGAAAAGGGCCAGACTTCCATAGAGGTAATCATAATTGCTGTAGTGCTGCTTGGCATGGTTTTTGCAACAGTCATTATTATGGTCTATGGAAACATTGATACCAACAGGCTTTTCACTATACAGCAAAACACCGTGAAATGCCAGGGAATTTCGGAAATAATAACAAGCTTTAACTCAAATAAGGAATACAGCGAGGCAAAACTGCAGCAACTTGAGAAACCGGTTTACGTGAAAAATGGGAAAATTCTGATTGAAGGCATTAGCTGCGGTTACATCGGCAAAGCCCGGAAGCAGAAAAGCGATGGCGCAAGTCCTGATTACGATGAAGACACATCTGGGTTTTATTTGCAGACGGGAAAAACATACAAGGCGAAAAAAACCAGCAGGGAGGTAGTATTCTGTGACATTGCAGAAACCTGGTGCTAGGGGTGAAAGCATGGTAGTTGACCTGGCTTTCGCTGTACTCATATTCCTGCTGGTTGCAGGAAGCATTAACTGGATCTGGTCAAGCAAGGCAACAGAATCGGAAAAGCAAATATACGAAGATGAGATGCTGCTAATGGCCAAAAGGACGCTTGACGCCCTTGTGAGGAACAGCGGGGAGCCAGCTGACTGGAAAAACCCTACCGTGCCGATAGACGACATTAAGACTATCGGTCTGGCGAAAAGGGACAGGATTTTAGACGAGGGAAAGATAAACAAACTGCTTAAACTGACAGAAGAATACGAGCACATTTCAGAACTCGCTGGATACTGGAAATTCAATGACGATCCAACAGACGGCACCATAGACGACAGCTCGGCTTACAGAAACAATGGAACATGCACGCCTGGAACAAGCTGCCCAAGCCAAACAACAGACAGAGAAGAAAACGAGAACAAAGCATACCTCTTTAACGGAACAGACAATTATGTTGAGATTGCAGACAAGAGATTGGACTTTGGAAGTGATGGCTTTACCGTGTCAATGTGGATAAAGTCAAATGGCACTCTTACTGGAAGCGCTTCGTTCCGTTTATTGTTTAAAGCTGAAGGCGACCTGGCTTCCAATGCAGGATGGTCATTTTACGTTCAGGGCTCAGACGGAGAGGGAAAAAACGGAAGAGTGCAATTTAGTGATGGAACAAACCAGGTGACAAGCAGTCCAACCGCAGGAACCACCTTTGTTAACGGAGAATGGCACCACTTTGTAGCCGTTGTTGACCGAAGTTCCGACACCATCACAATTTACAATGACGGCGCAGCGCAAACAGGGACAATTGACATATCTACTGTAAGCGGAAGTATGAACAACAACGCAGTTTTAACAATTGGCCGTTACCCTATTGGTGGTACTGAACACTTCAACGGCAAAATAGACGAGGTTGCCATATTCAGCAAGGCACTGACCCAGACAGAAGTAGAAAACCTGTACCAATACGGCGTAGTCCTAGGAGACTACAAGAAAACCAAGCAAAAGCTTTTGATTGGGGCAAACGATTACTATTTTAAGCTGATAGACCCAAGCACCGGAGAAAAAGTGAAAAACAGCGAAGGACAATACATCGAAATCGGGCCAGAGCCAAGCAACACTCGGTTGCAGGTAACAGTCAGAAGGCCTGTTGTTTTTTCTTATAAGAGGCCAGGGGAAGACAAACCAACGCAGCATGAAGCCATTGCAGAACTCACGCTATTCTCAGTTCATGGCATATGGGCTTCCATTCCAATAATTCTAACTATTGAAATGGATTGCGGTAACGGCATTGATGACGACAGAGATGGGCTACGAGACTGTGAGGACCCGGACTGCTTTGCAGCCTCGAACTGCGGAGAATGCATCAACGGCCAAGTAGAATACTGCCCGCAACAGATGGGGGTTTGTTTTGGAGCGCAGCAAACCTGCACAGGTTGGGCTTGGCCTGGTTGCAACGCTGGAACCTACCAGGCTCACAGCACAAATTATGAGGTAAGTGAATCGTCTTGTGAAGACGCCTTTGACAACGATTGCGATGGCAAGACAAACTGTGAGGACCCGGACTGCTTTGCCGACCTGGCCTGCGAGGGCTGCAAAACAAGTACTGTCACAGACTTTGACGGCAACCCATACAACACAGTCCTGATTGGCGAGCAATGCTGGATGAGGGAAAACTTTAGGTGCACGCGTAATGCCGATGGCTCAAGTGTTAACGGGACTGGAAACCCGTTTACAACCCCGCCAGGCGCTGCCCCTGGCGCCCCACCTGAGGAAGGCCTGCTCTACAACTGGGAGGACGCAATGAACGGCTCAACCTCTCAGGGGGCTCAGGGCATCTGCCCAACAGGTTGGCATGTTCCCACAGACGCAGAATGGCATACTTTGGAGTACTACCTGTGGGACAAAGTGACAGGAACTTGTAATAGTGGACGATTTGGCTCGGAGTGTGTGCCTGCAGGAACAGAACTCCAACTATGCAGCCCTGGAAAGTTCTGTGCTCTGATTGCCGGGTTCCGGATATACGCTAATGGTTCGTTCTCCGGCCGCACTACAGGCGCGTACTTTTGGAGTTCTACGGACTACAGCACGACTAGTGCCTGGGCACGCGCCATCTCTAACTTAGATCCACCAGGGACATTCTTCCGCTTCAATGACGTCAAGGGCTGGGGCCTGTCTGTGCGGTGCATCCAGGATTAGCCCCAGCAATCCACAAAACCCTTGCCCCTAATTAGCCCCTTTTTTTCAGCAGGCACAAACATTAAAAAGGTAAAAATCTTTGTTTTATTGGATGGATGGTGTTGAAATGGTTTTTGAAAAAAAGGAAAGAAAAGCAAGCGGGTTCGCAATTTCGATTGACGCACTGCTTGCCACAATCCTGACTCTAAGCGTCTTGGCCTTTGTTGGCCTTGGGATACAGGCAGACGAGACAACAATTGCGCAGTCGGCAATTAATATAAAGCAGGCAGCAGACGACGCTTTTACTGCCTTGGACAACAGTGGGGCACTTGCAAAATACCTTGCAGACCTGGAACTTACCGAAACAACGCTGTCAAACCCTGGTGACCCAGACAGCCCTGGCATATACAACGAAGTAAAAGACATGCTACCGGAAAACGCGGGCTTGAAGATTGTAATAACGGAATACCTTCCGGTGGAAGATGCAGACCTTGAGGCCTGCAGAGCAAGCAGGACATTTGATGACTGCTTTGGAAGCGCCTACTACGCAAGGCAAGAATTCCCAAGCACAGGCCTGCCTGGCAAAGAAATAATGCATGGCAGGAAAATCGTGGTAATGAGGGAAACAGCTGCCGGCAAAGAAACACCTGAAGGGAGAGAATGCATACCTGAACACCTGGTATTTGAATTAAAGGAAGCTGGGGAAGAGTCTCTGGCAATAAAGGCACTGTTCCAAGGCGAGCCAGAAGCAGACGTTGAAACATTGATTGAAGTGACAGACAGTGCCGGCAACGACTTCAACGCTGACAACTCTCTTGTCTGCTACGATCAGGGAACCGAGGCAAATGAAACAGCGGAAGTGACACTAAAGACAAGAAACAGGACAAGAGACCCGATTGCGATAATGCTGGCAATGGATAAGAGCGGCAGCATGGGAGAATATGACATGCTGGAACAGCAGTCAACCGGAACCCTGGATGAGGGGACATGCAATGAGAGTGCCTGCGTTGGGGGGAAAGGAAAAAAAATAATATGCGAAGGGCTCACAAACTGGCAGGAAATCGGCAGCATTACTGTCGACAGCGGCTTTTTCCCAGACGGAGACGAACTTGGATATGTCAAAATTTATATGGACTGGAGCGGATACAGCGGGAACTGCAGCAGCCCAAGGCTAAGGGCCTCGTACAGCAATGGAGAGGAAACCAGATACAAGCAGGATGACTCCGGCGTCCCCCTTGTAGTGACAATAGGCAAAAATGATGTTGCGACAGGAGAAACAATCCACATATACGGCTGGAGCGACGAAACAATAAGCTATAGCCTGTACTATTTGAGATACGAGGCAATGGGCTGGGAGCCTATTGACTCTGCAACGTTCAACGATGGAACATTTGACACTCCCTCTACAACAACATGCAGCAACTACAGCGACTGGCATCAAATAGGCACCATTGCCATAAACGAGCCAGTGTTCCGACTGGAAGCAAGAATGAATTACAGCGACTATACAGGACCATGCAGCGTGCGATTCATGCTGAAAGACCCAAATGGAAACCCTTACTCAACTGATTGCGGAAGCAGCGCAAGCGGCTCATGCACTATAGCACGCACCTCTGTTCCAACAGGAACCTGGACAGTTTGGGGCTGGGCAGACGAACAAATTACTGTGGACGTAAACTATTACTACCACTACTACAACGACACAGAGTGGCAGCAAATCGCAAACACTGCATTTGACGCAGGCACTGTGCAGGAGAAAACAGTTATCTCGGAAGAGTGTTCAACATCTGAGAACTGGCAGGACATCGGTTCATTTGAAGTGGACTCAAGCGTTCAAACAGTGAAAGTCAAAATGGATTTCAGCGGATATACAGGGATATGCAGCGCAAGGCTAAAGATGAGTGACCCAAGCAGCACTGAGTTTGAAACCGAGTGCAGCGGAATAACAGGAAGCTGTGAGCTGTTAGCAAGCGCTTCAGCTGGAACATGGGCAATTAAGGGCTGGAGCGATTCGCTTATTGACGCAAGCACATACCACAAACTTATCTACCCAATGGAGGAAACAGGCTGGCAAAACGATTACGAAGGACAGTTCAACGACGGCCCAATAAGCCAAGACTCTCAGACAGTTGTCCTCTCCTATGACAACTGGCAGCAGCTTGGAACACTTGAAGAAAGCAGTGGGACACTTGCATGGATGGAGGTAAGGCTTGACTACAGCGGCTATGTAGGGCAGAAAGGGGTAAGGGTAAGGTTGGCGGAGCCCTCCCCAATGAATCCAGAGGACTATCTTGTTGGGTACTGGAAGTTTGACGAGGGAACAGGCATAACGGCAGGCGATTCGACAGGAACAAACAATGGAACGCTTTACAACATGGGTGAATCAGACTGGGTTGATGGCCCTTCAGGAACAGCACTGAATTTTGATGGAATAAACGACTATATTGGGATTCCGCACAGGAGCAGCCTGAATCCAGACTATTTGACGATGCAAGCTTGGGTTAGGCCAGAAGGCGGAGGAAACATAATAATGAGCAAGGAAAGCAACTACCTATGGGGTCGCATCGGCGGAAACGTGCGATGGGCACTGAACACAACAGGAAAAAGCTGGTACTGGGTTGACACTGGAATCAGCCTGCCGTCAAACGAGTGGAAGAAGGTGGAGCTGTCATACGATGGCTACTATGTGGAATCATACGTTGACGGCAGTCTGGAGCACACCTACCAATACAAATATGATGCCCTGCGAAAATATACCAGGGGACTTGGAATAGCTGCCAGAGGTATGTTTAGCAGCATAAGTGGCTATTTTGATGCAAGAATTGATGAAGTAAAGTTCTATTCTGCAGACGTTAAGTTTGAAAGCGAAAGATACTGTGGAACAGGCTTCGCTGGAACATGCTATTTAAAGAAATATTACCAGCCAAACACCTCTTATTATACCAACCGGTCCCCGCAAGGAACGTGGACTGTTTCAGGCTGGAGCGATGGAATCATTGCTGCCACAGCCTACTACAGGTACAGGAAACACTTTTCAACCGGCTGGCAAAACATTGCATCAGGCTATCAATTCAATGATGGAACGGCTGACATGGATGTGCAAACCAGCTGCACAAACTACGGAAACTTTGTAAAGCTCACTGAATTCAACTTAAGCGATCCAAAGATTCGAAGAGTGCAGGTAAAACTGGATTACGATGGCTATGGTGGACAGTGCATGGTGCAGGCAAGGCTTATCGACCCAAACAGCACAACATACTCAGCAAACTGCGGCGAAACAGCAAGCAACGGTTGCATGCTCTTCTCAGGCACTTACACTGGAAACATTCCAACAGGCATGTGGGAAGTTTGGGGCTGGAGTGAGGACGAAATTGATGTAAACGTTTACTACAGGCATGAGTGGGAATACTCTTCAATTGGAGGCGGTTCTGTTGACAGCGGAAATTGCCTTGGACAGAGCTGCGCTTACAGCAACTGCTTCAGCAAGGAAAACTTTGTGCCATTGAAGCAAATCACCCTGCCGGCTTACAGCAAAGGCGAAGTGAAAATAACGTTTTCAGGATATAGTGG
>JAUWWX010000015.1 GCA_030616665.1 archaeon
CAGGACATGAAAAAAGAGGGGTTTGTAAAAAAACTGTTGTGGGTGATAAGAAAATGCTTTGTTATGGCGCCAATTCTCATAAAAAGCATTCTGAAGAAAGCCGAAGTCGAGTTGTACAACCTGGAAAAAGACCCAAAAGAGTTGAACAACCTGGCTGGCAAAGAAAAAGCCGTGGTCAAACAACTTGGGCTGCTGCTTGACAGCTGGGAAAAAGAGAACGCCAAGAGGGCAGGCGAACAGCGCAAGCTTGACGAGGAAATTGAAATAGACAAGGAAACAGAGGAAGAGCTGAGAAGGCTCGGCTATGTGAAGTGAAAAAAAAGTTGTTGAGGTTTATGGAAAAGCAGGTGAAAACATGTTGCAGGCAATTTACTGCTAAATCAGTTCCTTCAGCCCAGGCCTGTAGTTGAGCATCAGCTTAAGCAGCTCTTTCTTTTTTTCTGGGAATTTTGATTCCAGATTGTTTTTTTCCTTGGGGTCTTCTGCAAGGTTGAAGAGGTCAAATTTTTTGGGCTTTGCATAGAAGACGAGTTTCCAGCCATTGAACCTGATTGCGTGGACAGTTGGCTTTGAGGGTGAAGGCCATGGCCCGCCAAGTGGGGCAGTTTCGCTGAAAGCAGGCTTTTCCTCTTCTTCTTTACCGTCGATTATCGGCATGAGGCTTTTTCCCTGCATTGGCTTGAAGGAAGTGTCTGGCTTTATTGCAAGAAGGTCAAGCAGGGTTGGCATTACGTCAATGCACCTTATCTGCTTTTCAAGTTTCTCTGCTGGAAACAGCTCCTTGTTTATGAAGGACACAAAAGCCTTGATGGTGTAGTCATAGCAGTAACTGCCGTACAATTTTTCGCCAACCCTTTCCGCATTGCTGGCCCCGTGGTCTGAGAAGACAACAACTATGCTATTGTCAAGCAAGTTATTAGCCTTTATTTCACCAAACACTGCCTTGAGGTAGTCGGCTGCCTTTGAAAAATAGCTGTTGTAAAGCTTGGCGAATTTTTTCCTGTTGTCAAAGTATTCTGGGCTGAAGTCATCAAACTTTTTTGCCACGTTTCTCACCCATTCAGTGTGAATGCTTGCATAGTGAAGGAACAGGTAGAATTTCTTTCCCTTGCTGGAAAGCCCTGATATTTCCTTAACCAAGGCAAGATGCCTTTTGAGCAGGTCATCCTTTTGCTCGTCGTAAACCCTGTAGTCGTCAAAGCCCTTTTCAGGGAAATCAAACCTGCTCAAAAGGTCGGCCACTGTGTAATAGCCTGCCTCATGCAAGTATAGCTGCAAAGTCTTGCACTCTGCTGCCTTAAATTTCTTCACGCCGTAATAGCTGTCCATCCCGTTTTCCGTTCCGTACATGCCTGTGACAAAAGCGTGGGTCGTGGCAAAGGTGTATGGTGCATAAGTAATCATGTTTGGGAAAAGCGTCCCTTGGTTTACCACACTGTCAAGGCTTTCAAACCGACCAAGCCTGTCGCTCCTTGCGCCGTCAATCAGGATTATTATTACGTTGAGGTCTTTGCCCTTGCCGGAAGCCTTGCCAGGCTCTTGCTTCATTCCGGAAAGTGCGCCCTTCAAAAAATTCAACCAAAAGCACCTGTGTAAAATTAAAACAACGGCAGATTATTAAGCAAATGAATTAGTAAAAGAATAAAAAGATTATCAGGTAAGCAGCCGGTTTTTGTTACAACCGTCAATTGGTTTGGCTTTAACCTTTTAAAAAGGTAGGATATATATCAGTACAAAATAAAATATATAAAAATATTTTAAAAAAAAAGGAAATTATATTTTAGGTGGTTGGCATGGGAATTCAAAGAAACATTGAAATCAATCATGAGGCCTGGAAAAGACTGAAGGCTGAGGCGACAAAAAGGAACAAGAATGTGAGGGATTTTGCCGGCGAGATTATAGCCGATTATCTGGGGGGGCAGGAGCAGAAAAGCAGGAACCTCAAAGCCATAATAATCGCAGCTGGCATGAGCGCCAGATTGATGCAGCTTACAGACGAAAAGCCAAAGTGCATGCTGGAAATTGACGGAAAGACCATGTTGCAAAGGCAGATTGAAACCCTGCAAAAATGCGGAGTACAGGACATTGTTGTTGTCAGGGGCTATAAGAAGGAGAAAATAAATTACACCGGCATTAAGTACGTTTACAACGTGAATTACAGGAGAAACAATATCTTTGAATCCCTGATGACAGCCGAAGCAGAAATGGATGGAGAATTCATAGCGGTCTATTCCGATATCCTGTACGAGAATTGCGTTGTTGAGGCCCTTTTGAAAAGCAGTGCTGACATTTCCGTGGTTGTCGACAGTGAGTGGAAAAAGGCATACGAAGGAAGGAGCCAGCACCCGCTGGAAGAGGCGGAAAAGGTGATAATCAAAGACGGAAAGGTTGTCAAGATAGCAAAGGCTATTCCAGCTGTTGATGCCCAGGGGGAATTTATCGGAATGATGAAATTTTCCAAAAAAGGAGCTGAAACACTTAAGCAGAATTACAGGAGGCTCAAAAAAGAGCACGCAGCTGAGAAGCCATTCCATACCGCGCCCTCGCTTGAGAAGGCGTACATGACGGATATGTTTCAAGAACTGGTTGACAAAGGCTACAAGGTAGCCCCTGTAATGATAAAAGGAAACTGGACCGAGTTTGATACCATAGAGGATTTCAAAAAAGCCGGCGGAAAAGTGTAACAGCAGGAGACGTTCCAAAGGGGATGACTTGGCTCTTTCTTTGCAAACACAGGCAAGCTTCAAGTACTGGAGAAAGCGGGTTTTCATCACAGCCTGGATTACGTATGCCGCATTCTACTTGACAAGGGTAAACATGTCGATTGCCATGCCAGGTATAATGGCAGAGTTTGGATACACAAAAACCATGATGGGGGGAATTCTCTCAGCCCTGTTCATAATGTACGCCGTTGGCCAGTTTGTGAACGGCCAGCTCGGTGACAAGTACGGTGCAAGAAAGCTTGTGACAATTGGGCTGCTTGCATCGGCCGTGCTGAGCGCAGTATTTGGCTTCACTTCAATGCTGCTTGCGATGGCCATTCTATGGGGAGCGAACGGCTTCTTCCAGGCAATGGGCTTTAGCCCATCAGTGAAAACCATTGCAAATTGGTTCCCAATAAAAAAGAGGAGCAAAATGAGCGGGTTGTTTGGGACAAGCTACCAGATAGGCAACGCTGTTTCTTGGGCACTTGCAGGCCTTGTCGTCGGCCTGCTTGGCTGGAGATGGGCCTTCTGGATTCCAGCCGGCATAACTGCGGTATTGGCAGTGCATTTCTACTGGAGAATAAGGAACGCGCCGGAAGAAGTTGGCCTGCCAACTGTTGAAGAGGAAGAGAACGGCATTGAAAGAAAGGAAGCAAAAAAGGACGAGCACCTGGGCTTCAAGCACACTATTAACCTTTGCCTTACAAGGCCGAGGATCTGGGTCGTTGCCTTTGGGCTGTTTTTCCTCAACATTATAAGGTATGGCTTTATGGCCTGGGCGCCGACATACTTCTTCGAGGTGCAGCAGGCAAGCATTTCAATGGCGGCATTCAAGGCAATAGCCCTGCCAGCAGCAGGCTGTTTGGGGGCTATTGCTTCAGGCTGGATAAGCGGAAAGGTCTTTCAGGACAGGAAGGCGCCGATTGCAGCAACATTCCTGTTTCTGCTGGCTTTCTTTGCATGGCTCTATCCCCTGGTTCCGGCAGGAAACTGGATTACAAGCCTTGCTGTTTTGCTCTTCATTGGATTCTTTACTTACGGACCGCATGTAATGATGGTAGCTGGCCTGCCAATGGACTTGGGTACGAGGAAGGCAGCGGCATCTGCAACCGGCTTCATTGACGGAGTGGGCTATGTTGGCGCGGCATTTACAGGAATTGGCACAGGCTTTCTCATAGACATGTTTGGGTGGAACGCAGCATTTTACTTTTGGGTCATCTCGGCCATAGTTGCAGGAATCCTGATGCTCCTCATATGGGGGTGCAAGCCAATAATGGGAAAATACCATTAATTTGACTGCTGCACTTTGCTTGTCCTAGAAAGATTTAAAAGGCAGTTAAGATACCCTTTTTATATGAAGAAGGCCAGGAGAATTCCCAAAAGCAGCGGCAATGTGAAAAGAACTCCAAGAGACATCAGTTCAGCGGAAAGAAAAAGGATCCTTGCAAGGATTGAATTTTTTGGAAGGCAGGCCGCGCGGACAAAGGAAGATATAAGGGGAGTGCAGCAGCATTGCCTTGCGGTAAACAGGTTTGCAAGGGCATTGGCAAGGGAACTGATTAGAAAGGGCGTGCCAGTAGATTACAAGAAAGTTTCAAGGGCTTCGCTCTGGCATGATGTGCTGAGGCAGAGAACACTGGTTACTGTTGATTTCAGGACAGGCAAGGTTAGGCCAAGCAAGCTGCTTGGTTCGGAAGAGAGGACAGTGCATAGCTACATGGATGAATTTGATGAAAAAGCCGCCATAGAACTGCTTAAAAGGAGCAAAAACCCAAGGGAAAGGGAGGTTGCAAAAGTTCTTACTAGCAGGAAGTGGATGCGCTACAACAAGCCCAAGGCAAGGGAGCACATTACCCTGGAGCAGCTGATTGTTGATTTGGGTGATTCGGCCGTTGAGGGCAGAAAATTTGTTCCAATGGAAAAGAGGTTTGAAGCATTGGAGAGAAGGATGAAAGCATATACCAGGGCAGAGAGAAGAGCGTTCAAAAGGGCCTTCAACCAGATGAGACAAATGGCGAGGGAGAGAATAGAGCAAAAGTACGGCATTGACATTGGCGAGATAATTGAAAGGCTGCAGAAAACAAGGGGCTAAAGGCTATTTTTGTTTTGGGCAGAGAATGCTCCAGAAAACAGGAAACCAGAAGCTATTTTTTGTTTGAGCAATGCACCATAAACCGTTTAATAAATTGTCAAGAGAAGTAATATATATTATATAAAGGGTTTTGCCCAGAAAAAAAATGCTCTTTTTTGGTGTAGTGCAAGTGGTTGGCGTGAAGGCAAGCGTAATAATACCTGCATTCAATGCAGAGAAAACAATTGCCAAATGCTTGCAAAGCGTGGTTTCGCAAAGGCCTGGCTTCCAGTTTGAGGCAATCGTTGTAGACGATGGCTCGAAAGACAAGACTTTTGAGGTTGCAAAAGGTTTTGGAAAAGTTAGGGTTTTGAAGCAGCGGAATGCTGGGCCAGCGGTTGCAAGAAACAATGGAGCAAGGAATGCCAAGGGAGAATGCCTTGTTTTTTTGGACTCGGATTGTGTTGTGGACAGCAATTGGTTGAGGGAAATGGTCAAGCCATTCAAAAACAGGGAGATTTCCGGAGTGCAGGGCATTTACAAAAACAGCCAAAAAGAGCTTATTGCAAGGTTTACCCACCTTGAAATAGAGCACAGCTATGAAAAGATGGCAAGGCAACAGTTTATCGACTTCATAGGCACGTACAGCGCTGCCTACAGGAAAAAAGTGTTTTTGGAAATGAACGGCTTTGACACAGGCTTTCCAATGGCCAGCGGCGAAGACACAGACCTTAGCTTTAGGATAAACGAGGCAGGGCACAAGATGGCCTTTAACCAAAAAGCCTTTGTCCACCATTTCCATCCAATATCGCTTGCTAAATACCTCAAGACAAAGTTTTTTAGGGCATTCTGGAGGACAAAGATTTACCAAAAGCACAGAAAGAAGATTGCAAAGGACAGCTACACAAGCCAGATGGTAAAAGTGCAGCTTGCCCTATTTTACCTGATTGTTCTAAGCCTTGCAGCCATTCCCCTTGGCTTTAACGGTATGCCCTATGCCTTTGGGTTGTTAGGCGTCCTCTTGCTAAGCAGCCTGCCATTTGTATTCTGGGCAGGGAAGCGAGACTTTGTTGCCGGCATAATTGCGCCACCATTGATTCTGGTAAGGACTGCTGCCTTTGGATGCGGGCTTGCTTTGGGAGTGGCAAACAGCGTGAGGCGAAAACTATGAGGATATTGCAGGTTTTCCACCACTACAAGCCATACAGGGGTGGCGTAGAAAGGGTAATCGAGCAACTGAATAAAAACCTCAATGCAAAGGGCTTTGAGTGCAGCGTGTTGTGCTTGGACAGAAACCCTGGCAGCAGCGAAAGGCTTCCAGCAAGGCAGAGGTTTGACGAAGCCCTGGTTGAAAGAATTCCCTTCCTTGACATGCGCTACTACAAGCTCGCTCCCTTTAACCTAAAGAGACTGCAGGGCTTTGACATTGTGCATGTGCACGGCCTTGGCTTCTTTGCAGACTACCTTGCAATGACAAAGCCTCTGCACAAAAAGCCATTGGTTCTTTCAACCCACGGCGGAATCTTCCACACAAAAGGCATTTCGTTCATCAAAAATGTTTACTTCAGCCTGTGGAACAGGCTTGCCATAAAGGCATTCTCAAAGGTTATTGCGGTAAGCAGGAATGATTTGGAACTTTTCAAAAGAATTGCCCCGGAAAAAAAGCTTGCATTGATTGAGAACCCGGTGAATGTTGAAGAGCTGGCAAAGCTTAAAAGCAGGCCCGAGGAAAACAACTTCCTTTTTGTGGGAAGGCTGAGCAAAAACAAGGGATTAAGCCAGCTTCTTGAGGCATTTGCCCTTGTCAAAAAACAGCAACCTGTCTTTACCGTGAGAATTGTTGGAAAGGAATTTGACATAAGCATTGCAGAACTTGAAAAAGAAATCAGCAGGCTTGGGCTTGAAGAAAACGTTAAGCTGCGAGGAGAAGTAAGTGACAAACAGCTTCTGCAGGATTATGCAATCAGCGGCGTCTTTGTTAGCGCTTCCAACTATGAGGGCTTTGGCATAAGCGCAGTAGAGGCTATGGCCGCAGGACTTATTCCAGTCCTGAACGACATACAGGCATTTAAGGGGTTTGTGAAAAGCGGAGAGAACGGTTTTATTGTGGATTTCAGCGACAGCAGGAAGGCAGCAAAAGAAATCCTGCGTGTAATGAAACTGGGCAAAAGCGAAAGGAAGCGCCTTGGCAGGAACGCCCAGCGATTTGCTTCCGGCTTCGGTTGGAAAGAAAAGATAAAAGACTACATTGCAGAGTATGAGTCAGCGCTGGAGGCAGACGGAAAACGTTAAGGATTGGTTTTTATGAGACGCTTAAGGGAATTCAACGGCAACAAGGCAGCCTTTGCCTTCAGGATTGACTTGGATTTCTTCCACCCAAGGCATGTTGAGGAAACACTCAGGGTTGCGGAAAGGCACGGAATTAAAATGACCTGGTTTGTGAACATGCAGACAGGGCAGTTCCACGAAAGGGAAATCAAGAGGATTGCGAAAACGCAGGACGTGCAAAACCACGGGTTTTTGCATGAGACCTTTGGGGACAAGGAAGCTAACCTTGAAAACGTTTTGAAAGGGCATGAATTGCTTGGAGGAATGGACGTGAAATGCAACAGCTTTGCTGCTCCATTCGGCTACTGGAACCAGGCTCTTGGAAAGGCCTTGGAAGAAACAGGCTATGAGTACAGTAGCGAATTCAGGGAAGGAAAAAACGTTTTTCCCTTCTACCCAAAGCTTGCAGGAAAAAAGGCAAAGGTTTTGCAAATGCCAATCCATCCAATCTGCCTTGGAAACCTTTTTGAATCAGGCTACAACGAAGAAGAGGCAATTGAGTACTTTGACAGGATAATCGGCCTGCTCTACGAAAAGCGGCTGCCGATATTCCTTTACGGGCACCCAACAGGAAGGCTTGGCGCTTATCCACAAGTCCTTGACAGCATTTTCAAAATAGCAAAGCAGCTTGACGGCATCTGGTTTACATCCTTAACGGACTACGCCAAATTCTGGAGAGAGAAAAATTTCAGGGAAAGGAAAACCGAGTGGCATAAGCACAATGCCTTCTTTGAGAACAAGCCGGGAAAGGCAAGGAGGATAAAGCAGTTCTACAAAGGGCAGCTGCTCAGGGTTGAGAAAAAGAAGATTGACAGGAGGCTGCACAGATGAATGCGAGCAAGGGAAGGCCACTGCGAATGAAGCCAGCGAAGAAGGGACTTGTTTCAATCGTTATCCTCAACTGGAACGGGAAAAGCTATTTGCAGCAATGCATTGCCAGCCTGTGGAAAAACACAAACTACAAGAACTTTGAAATAATTGTTTCGGACAACGGCAGCACGGACGGAAGCATTGCAGTGCTGCAAGGCCTGAAGAGAAGGGGAAAGGTACACAAGCTTGTCCTGAACGAAAAAAACCTTGGCTTTGGTGGCGGCAACAACATAGGCATAATGGCAGCGGAAGGCGACTACATTTTCCTGTTGAACAACGACACAAGGGCCACAAAGGACTGGTTGTTGCCTTTGGTGGAACAGGCAAAAAAAGACGAAAGCATTGGAATAATAGGCCCTTGGTTTCCGGACGCAGACCACAAGGAAACAATATTCGGCCCAGGCTTTGTTGACAACAAAGGCATTTCAAGAAACGCCTTCATCAAGGAAGGGGAAGGAGAAATGGTTTCAGGGGGGGCCTTCTTCATCAAAAGAAAAGCCGTAGACAAAATAGGCCTGTTTGACGAAAGGTTCTTCCCAATATACTTTGAGGACGCGGACTACTGTGCAAGGGCAAGAAAAGCAGGCTTTAAGATATGGTTCACGCCAAAAAGCAAGATAATTCATTTTGAGTCAGCTGCAACAAGCAGCCAGCCGAGCAGATGGCGTTTTGTAACAATCAACAGCAACAGGATAAGGAATGCTTTGCTGCATTTTCCAAAAAGAAGGCTTGCGAAATTCCTAGGGTGGGAAGCGCTCAGGCTTGCTAAAAGCGTGAAAGAAAAAAACCCACACTGGCTCCTGAAAGCATGGGCAATAAACCTCAAAGCACTGCCTGAAATCGCTTCAAAAAGGCAGGAATACGGGAAAGGCAACCTGTTTTTGGGTGAAAAGCAATGATTGAGGTAAAAGAGGCAAAAACAGTTGGGGAAATAAGGCTTCTTGAAAAGCCCTGGAATCAATTGGTTGATGAAAAGGGTTTGGGAAGGATGTCCAATTCATTTGACTGGGTTGTGTCATGGTTTGAACACGTGAAAAACAGCAAGCCCCTTGTTTTGAGCGCCTGGGACAAGGGCAAACTGGTTGGCATCGCGCCCCTGTGCCTTGAGGGAAACACCCTTTGCCTTGCAGGCCAGTTGTACGCAAGCTTTTTTGATTTTGCCGCAAAGAAAGGGCTTGAGCAGGAGGCAAGCCAGGCCTTGGCCAGGGTAATCCTTGAAAAGGATTGCTGGAAAAAGATTAAGTTTGTGCACCTTGCAGATTCAGCGATTTTGCTTGAAGTGATGGAAAAGGAGGCAGGCAAAAAGGGCTTTGTGGCCAAAAAAACTGAGGGCGAGCCAAGCAATGTAATCGAATTGCCTGCTACAGAGCAGTTGTACTTCGCTTCGCTGAAGAAAACCAGGAGGAGATGGCTCAGGAAAAAGCTTTACAGGCTTGAAAGGGCTTTCTCAGTTGAGACAAGGCTTGTCGGCAGAGAGGGCTTTGAGGAGGCATGGACAGGGTTTATTGAGCTGCACGGCAGGCACATCAGGCTCAGGCAGAGAAAGAGCGTGCTGCAGCAGCAGTGGTTCAAGAATTTTTACAGGAGCCTGGCTGAGAAGGCATTGAAAAAGGATAGGCTTTTCCTCTTGCAACTGAACCTTGACGGAAAGCCAGCAGGCAGCTTGTTTGGTGTAGTCTTTGGGAAGACCTTAAATGCGTTTAATGTCGGGCTTGACCAGCTGCTTGCGGAAAGTTATAGCCTTGGAAAGCTGCTGCTACTTAAAGCTGTAAAGCCATGCTGTGAAAAGGGCATAACAAGGTATGACCTGCTTCCGGGCGGCCAGGAGTACAAGAAAGTGTTTGGAACTATGCAGAAAAGTGGGCTTGAGCTTCACATTTTTAGGACAGCGTCGGATGCCATGTTATATGGTCTGAAATGGATTGCGAAAAAGCAGGCAAAAAAGGTTCTGCAAAAAGGGGCTATTGGCATATGAAGCAAAAAATTCTTTTCAACACAAGCAGGGACTCGTTCAAGCAGCCTGGCGGAGGCGAAATTCTGCTGCTTGAGCTGAAAAAAAGGCTTGAACTGCTTGACTTTGACATCAAGGTTTTGGAGGAAGAAAATTATAATGTGGATTTTTCAGACTTTGACATGTTCCACAATTTCAACATGCACAGGGACAATTGGCTCTTTGTGCAGAAGGCGAAAAAGAAGGGACTAAAAGTTGCAATTAGTACTCTTTACTGGCCCTCGCTCAGGTATGCAGCCATCTGGAACAGCGGAATAGTGGGAAGGGCAAAGGCGCTTGCCTCTGAGCTTTTGAACAGGCTTGACTTCGGCGTTTCAAGAGTCGGAAAAATGGTTAGGGCAGCGGACCTCCTGCTTCCGAACAGCCTAGTGGAGGCAGCAGTTCTTGAAAGGCTTTTCTCAGCAAGACCTGAAAAGATTTTTGTTGTGCCAAACGGCGTGGACAAAAGGTTTAAGGAAGCAAAGCCCGGGTTGTTTGCAAAAAGGTTTGGGCTCCTGGACTTTGTTTTGTATGTTGGCAGGGTAGAGGAGAGGAAGAACGTGCTCTCGCTGGTCAGGGCAATGAAGGGCATAAACGAAAAGCTTGTTTTCATTGGGGGGGCAACGCAGGCAAGCAAGCCCTATTTTGAGAAATGTAGGAAGCAAGCAGGAAAAAACGTTGTCTTTATTGAGCCAATGCCCCACGACAGTAAAATGCTTGAATCTGCATTCGCTGCGTGCAAGGTTTTCTGCCTTCCAAGCTGGTATGAAACACCTGGCCTGGCAGCACTTGAGGCAGGGCTTGCAGGCTCAAACATTGTGATAACAGGCGAGGGCTGCACAAAAGAATACTTTGGAAAACTTGCGTCCTATGTGAAGCCTGGCAGTATTGCTGATATCAGGGAAAAGATTGCGGCTGCACTGGAAAAAGAGAAAGGCAGGGATTTGCAAAAGCACATCGTGAAAAACTTTCTTTGGGAAA
>JAUWWX010000129.1 GCA_030616665.1 archaeon
CTGAACTTGCCCTAATGGTGTTCAGGTCTGTCCTTCCAATTGTGCTTCCCGCTGTGTTGCTGACATAGGGGATGTGGAGGTTTACGTCGAATTCACCGTTTGCATCAGGGTAAACCGTTATCCCGTTCCAGTCCCAGGTATAACCACGCGCTATTGAGACTACCTGCCCGTTTGTGTCCTTGTCTATGCTTTCCCTGTGGTATGTTCCAATTATTGGGTAGCTGATTCCGCTTTTCAAGATATTCATGCCATTTATATTCTTGGCTGCGCTTAACTCTGTTGCATTAGCGTCCCAGATACTTATTGTTACGTTGTTGTCCACGTCTGTAGCGTCATCTGATATGCCAGTGCTTGGCGCAAACCCAAACCCAATAATTGTAATGTTCTGGTCTATTCCTGCTATATCATTGCTTTCATTCGGCGTCCTGACAATTATTGCTGGTCCAACGATGAAGTTTGTGTCCGCAATCCGTTCAGCGGCACATGCCCCGCCTGTCAGTGTCCACAATTCAACAAGGACTTCCCTTCCAACAAGTTTGGTTATGTCTCCACTGCTTGGAACAGTGACTTTAGCATTAAATGTGTTCAGGTCGCCCCCCGCCGTTTGATTCCAAGATATGACGTTAACATCGTTCCCGCTGGCGCATGGTCCATTGTCTCCGGTTAGGGTAACAGTTGTAACGTTTGCGTCAATCACGACGCCTGAAAAACTTGCGGTTCCAATCATTTCATCCCACCCTAATAGCACCTGTACATTCAAATCCACGTAGGTTGACCCATACCTTAGCGCTATGAGGTAGTTGTGGTCGCTGTTTATGTCAGTCCAGGCTGTGGGAATTCCGACATTAAAGTCTTCCCCAATGTTTGCGTGCCTTGAGTCGTTTACGTCCCAAGCGTTCAGGTCTGTGAGGACCGCCGCGCTTGCTCCGCCCATGATTAAAACTAAAAGTGTTGAGAGAACAAGATACTTAAATAAACAATTCATGGAATCCTACCTCCTATAGTGGACTTGAGTGTTGTTCCGATTTTCACCCCTGAAAATCGTTAGTATAAACGTCGTTCTAATATATAAAGCTTTTCTCCAAATTTTTTTTGGACTTTTTTTTGGGATTTTTTTTCCCTTTTTTCCCCTTTTCTTTTTCCATTTTTTTTCCTGCCTTTTTTTTCTTTCCAATTTTTTTTTGAATTTACTTTTTTTCAATTTGTTTTTCTTTCCAATTTTTTTTTGAATTTACTTTTTTTCAATTTGTTTTTCTTTCCAATTTTTTTTGAATTAATTCTTTTTCTTTTTTTTCTCCTTTTTTTTCCCCTTTCCTTTTTCCAATTTTTTCCCATGCCTTTTTGCTTTTTTTCCTTTTTACCAAAACCTTTTATAGCCCGTAGCTCATTCTTTTTGCTTTTTTTCCTTTTTACCAAAACCTTTAATAGCCAGTAGCGCTTTCTTATTTATTTTCTTTAATTAATTGGTGTTGCTTAATGCTTTGGCACAGCCTGCGCTTGAAGGACGTTTTTGCCCAGCTTGAGTCAGGCAAGCGTGGCATCCTGTTTGAGCAGGCCGCATACAGGCTGAAGAAATTCGGCTTGAATGAGATAAGGATTGAGAAGAGAATCCAGCCCTGGAAAATCTTTTTGGCGCAATTCAAGGGCTTCCTTATCCTTGTCCTGCTTGCAGGTGCAGCAATCTCTCTTGTAATCAGCTTTTTTCCGGGCTACGAGGACAACATCGTAAACGCGGTCCTGATTTCCGCGATCGTTGTTGCGAACGGCGTTTTTGGCTTCTTCCAGGAGTACAAGGCAGAGAAGAGCCTTGAGGCATTGAAGAGGCTAAGCCCAAGCAAGGCCCTCGTTTTGAGAAACGGCCAGAGGCAGGTGGTCAATGCCGTTGTCCTTGTGCCAGGCGACGTAATTTTACTTGAATCCGGCGAGAGGGTTCCGGCAGACTCAAGGGTATTCCAGGTAAGGAACCTTCACATTGACGAGTCGCTGCTCACAGGCGAAAGCGTGCCTGTCTCAAAGCACATTGCGGTTCTGCCGGATCACACTACCCTGGCAGAGCGGACTAACATGGTTTTCAAGAACAGCGTTGTTACCAGTGGCACTGGACTGGCTGTTGTGGTTGACACAGGGCTCAAGACCGAAGTTGGAAAGATTGCCGAAAGGCTGCAGGGCGCAAAGCCAAAGGTTACACCTTTCCAGGTTGAGCTTGACAGGCTTGGCAAAAGAATCGGCTTCCTTGTCCTTGTGGTGGTTGTGTTTGTTGCAATAAACCAAATGCTTTTCCTTCAGGTTGGCGGCAACTCCCTTGAGAGAATGGTTCTCGTATTCCTGACTGCGGTAAGCCTTGCAGTTGCAGCCATTCCCGAGGGCCTGCCCGCTGTTGTAACATGGAGCCTGAGCAGGGGAACAAGGCGGATGGCAAAGAGCAACGCCCTGGTTAGAAAGCTTGTCTCTGTTGAGGGCTTGGGCGAAGTAGACGTAATCTGCACCGACAAGACCGCCACCCTTACAGAGAACAGGATGACTGTAACAAAGATTTTCTGCAACGGCAAAACGGTTAGCGTTACAGGAACAGGCTATGAGCTGGACGGCAGCTTTTTGCTTGGCAAGATAAAGATTCCAACCAATGAATTCGAGCTTCTTTTAAAGGCAGGCGCACTGTGCAACAATGCAGGCATCTCAGCTGATGAACAGGGCAAGCCCCAGCTTATTGGAGACCCAACAGAGATAGCCTTCCTTGTAAGCGCGAGAAAAGCTGGCTTGAATGAGAACAGGCTGAACAGTGAATTTCCAAGGATTGATGAAATTCCCTTTGAGTCTGAAAGGAAGAGAATGCTAACAGTGCATGAAGCAGGCAACAGAGAGCAACTTGTTTTCATGAAGGGCGCGCCGGAAACAGTGTTAATGCACTGCTCAAAGGTTTTGCTACAGGGCAAGGAGCAGAACTTAAGCGAAGGGATGCGAAACGAAATTCTTGCAAAAAACAATTTGTTTGCAGGAAAGGCCTTGAGGGTCTTGGGCTTTGCCTACAAGAAAACCAGGAAAGGTGCGAGCAAGAAAGGAATCGAAAATGACCTAATATTCTTGGGCCTGCAGGCAATGATTGACCCGCCGAGGAAAGAGGTAAGGCAAAGCATTTCTGAGTGCAG
>JAUWWX010000053.1 GCA_030616665.1 archaeon
CCTGAATCATTTCTGCAATTTTCCCTATTTTGGTTTGCATTCCTGTTGAGACAACAACTGCTTTGCATTTTCCGTGGACGATGCTGGTGCCTGCAAAAATCAGCTCATCTATTAATTTTTCTACTGCGTGGCTTTCTCCTGTTAAGGGCGCTTCGTCAACTCTTAGGCCAACGACTTCGAATATTTTTGCGTCTGCCGGAATCTTGTCGCCTGTTTCCAGCAGCAGTATGTCCCCTGGAACAAGTTCTTTGCTTGGAATTTCTCTCACTTTGTTGTTTCTGACAACCCTTGTTGTCTGTTTCACCATTTTTTTTAGTGCGTCCATGGCTTTTTCTGCTTTGAACTCTTGGATGAAGCCAAGGGCGATTATGAAGGCGATTATTGCGCTGATGGCCCAAAAGTTTAGGGTTTCGCCAATAAAATAGGATGTGAGCGCGGCTGCGAACAGGACCCAAACCATAAAATTGCCGAATTGCCTTAACAGGATTTTTGCTGGCGTTGTCTTTTTCTTTTCAATCAATTCGTTGAACCCGTGCCTTCCCAGTCTTTTGCTTGCTTCTTTTTCCGTTAAACCATTCAAGCTGGTTCTTAGTTCTTTCAAAACCTCTTCAGCTTTCATTTTGTCAAATTTGTTCATTTTGGTTCACTCAAGATGGGGGGAGCAGTGCCTGCATTCATTTCCCTTCTTTGCCGTCATTCATTCGTTCTCTTCTTTTGTTTTTTCTTTTAAGTATGTAATGAATTCGTTTTGCAGGTTGGATATTCTGTGCCTGTGCCCTGTTTCTAGAAAGTGTGTTAGGTGTTTTAGCAGGACATTGGAGCCTATGACTTCTGGCAGAACAACGTAGTCTGCGTCGCTTTTGTATAATTCTAGTGCGTCTTTGAAGTTTCTTGCTTTGGCGATCGCGACTATTTCTGGGTTTGTTTTTTTTGCGTTTCGGATTACTGTAGCGACTTTGTTTGTGTCCGGGATTGTTAGAAGCAGGACTTTTGCTTTTGCAAGCCCTATTTTTTGCCACAGTTCCCTGTTGTCTGCTTCGCCGTAAACGATTGGAAGCTTTTTGTTTATTAGTTTTTGGACTACATCTGAGTCGTGGTCAACCGCAACCAAGTGGTGTGTTTCTTTAAGGGCTGAAACAAGCTGTTGGCCTAGCACGCCTGTACCAATGATTACTGTGTGTTTTTCGAGTGGTTTTTTTGGCAGGTATTCCAGTCTTTTTTCTTTTTCGCCGAATTTGGTCCTGTAGATGGCTGGGAAGAAGTGTTTTCCGATTTTGTTTAAGAAGGAGTAGATGCCATCGTTGTGTTCCATGAAGTAGGGTGTTGAGGCCATTGAAATTGTTATTACCAGGATGCTTGCGGAGAACAGTCCGGGGGAAATCTGGCCCAGCCTGAAGCCTTGGTTGGCCAGAATGAATGAGAATTCGCTTGCCTGTCCCAGTGCCAGGCCGACAAACAAGGCGCTTTTGCTTTTGAGGCCTGAAGCCAGGGAAATGAAGAAGTAGATAAGCGGGTTAAGGAAGTAAACAACCAAGAGCATTAGTATGAGAATGGCTATTGGCAATCCGAAAAAGGCAAGGCTGGCTTGCATTCCAAGGGAGACGAAGAATATTGTTGCAAAGAAGTCCCTCAGGCCAGTTATTCTGCTGGATGCTTCCCGGCTGTAGGGTAGTGCTGAAAGGGTCAGGCCACCGATGAATGCCCCGACTACTATTGAGAAATTTAGGAAGTTTGACAGGTAGATGAATGCAAAGCAGCAGGATAAGAGGATCAGGTAGAAAAGCTCTTTTGTCTTTTCAAAACGTTTCAACAGTCTTGGCAAAACGATTCTGTTTAGCAGGATTGCGAGAGAGGCTAAAACAATAAAGCTTAGCAAAAGGTTGCCAGCCAGCGAAAATGAGAACATTGTTTGTTGGGCTGCTAGGATTGGCAGCAGCAGGATAGCCAGCGTGTCTTGGAACAGGGCAAAGCCGACGATGAGCCTTCCGTGCAAAGTGCTGATTAAATTCATGTTTGACAGCTGTTTGACGACAATCGCTGTGCTACTGAAAGCCAGAATAAGGCCCAGGTATAGTCAGTCAATGAAGCCCAGGCCTGCCAAGTGCATTAGGACCAGAGTGATTCCGGTGGTGGCTGCGACTTGGGTGAGTGAGCCAACTATTATGGCGTTTTTCAGCTTAAACAATTGGCTGAAATTTGATTGTATTCCAATTGTGAACAGCAGGAAAGCTACGCCCAATTCGGCCAAAATGGCGATTTCCGCAGGGCTTGTTATCAGTGCCAGGCCGATTGGGCTGATGATTATGCCTGCGACAATATAGGCAATGAGCAGGGGCTGCTTTAACAGCTTGGCAATGCAGCCCATTATGGTTCCAAAAACTATTACAATTCCCAAGTCCATTAAAAGGGTTAAATCCACTTAGACCACAAGCCAGTGCTTTTGAATAGATATAAGTACAACGAGTATTTAAAATATTGATTATTTAAAGATTTCGCAGTTGAACAATAACATTTCGCAGTTGAACAATAATGAAACTGCAAAGTTGTTTGTTTTTAAAACATTATTGGACCTTATTATCTTTTTTGGGGGTGGACTAAATTGTTAAGTGATAGGGCTGGGAGAATAGCGCCAAGTGCAACTTTTGCCATGAAGGCAAAAGCCGAGGCCTTGAAGGCCAGGGGAACAAAGGTTTACAATTTTAGCACTGGGGAGCCAGACTTTGCAATGCCAGGCATATCAAAGGAGGCTGTCAAGGAAGCCCTGGCAAAGGATTTCACAAGTTATACCGCTGTTTCTGGCGTGCCAAAACTGAAGAAAGCAATAGTTGAAAAGTTCAAAAGGGAAAACGGCTTGGACTATGAGGCTAGTCAGGTAATTGCAGGCAGTGGGGCAAAACAAATACTTTACAGTATCTTCCAGGGCCTGCTTAACCCAGGTGATGAGGTAATAGTTCCCTCGCCCTACTGGGTCAGCTATTCAGAGCAGATAAGGCTGGCTGAAGGAAACCCAATCTTTGTTGAAACAAGCCATGAATTCAATTTGGATCCAATAGCCATAGAGAAGGCTGTTTCGGGCAAAACAAAGGCAATTCTGCTAAACAGCCCGTGCAATCCGACAGGCGCGGTAATCGAAAAGGACGTCTTGGAGAAAATTGCCGACATTGCTGTTGAAAAAGGAATTTTTGTTGTGTCAGATGAGGTTTACGAGCATTTTTTGTATGATGGGGCAAGGCACACAAGCATTGCCTCTTTGGGTGAGGAGATAAAGGAAAAAACGCTTACCGTAAACGCTGTTTCCAAAAGCTATGCAATGACAGGGCTTAGGCTTGGCTGGGTTGCAGGTCCGAAAGAAATAATCAAGGCTTTGACCTCATTCCAGGGCCACAGTTCAGGCAATCCGGCAACACTGTCGCAGAGCGCTGCCATTGCGGCATTGAACAGCGACCAAAAAAGCGTTGCAGAGATGAGAAAGGCGTTTGAAAAGCGAAGGAAGATGGTTGTAGCAGGCCTGAGTGAAATTGAGGGCATAGAATGCCTTAGCCCAAAAGGGGCGTTCTACGTTTTTCCCTACGTTAACGGCTTTTTTAAGGGTAGCATAGGCAACAGCTTTGACTTCTGCGATGCAATGCTTGAAAACGCACACGTTTCTTTGGTTCCAGGAGGCGCTTTTGGCAGGGACGAATGCGCAAGGCTTTCCTACGCTGCTTCTGAAGAAATGCTTGAAAAAGGATTAGAGGCAATGAAGAAACTTCTTGAAAACAAGAGGTGAACCAAATGTCATTGGAAAAGATTCTTGATAGTGAAAACCTTGAAAAGCTCGGGGCTTTGGAGAACAAGGCTGCTGAAGATATAATTGAACATTTTGTTGCCTTGTGTAAGCCAGACAAGGTAACCGTGATTACAGACGCACAAGAAGATATAGATTATGTGAGGCAGCTTGCTTTGGATAACGGCGAGGAAAAAAAGCTTGAGATGGAAGGGCATACAATCCATTTTGATGGCTATAATGATCAGGCAAGGGATAAAGGAAACACAAAGATTCTGCTTCCAAAAGGCGTTGAAGTCAGCAAGGCCCTGAACACTGTTCCAAGAGAGGAAGGCCTTAAAGAAGTTCTTTCGATAATGGACGGCTGCATGAAAGGAAAGGAAATGCTTGTTCGCTTTTTCTGCCTTGGGCCATTGGACAGTGAATTTTCAATCCTTGCCCTGCAATTGACAGATTCTGCATATGTCGCACACAGCGAAGACATGCTTTACAGGACAGGCTACGAGCAATTCAAAAAGCTGAACGGAAGCAATGAATTCTTCCACTTTGTTCACTCTGCCGGTGAACTCGAAAACGGTGCGAGCAAAAACGTTGACAAAAGGCGAATCTACGTTGACCTGCAGGAAAACAGGGTTTTGACAGTAAACAACCAGTATGCTGGAAACAGTGTTGGTCTGAAAAAGCTTGCCCTAAGGCTTGCCATAAAGAAGGCAAACGATGAAGACTGGCTGACAGAGCACATGTTTGTAATGGGCGTTCACCCAAATGGAAAGGACAGGGTAACCTACTTTACTGGCGCCTTTCCAAGCGCTTGCGGAAAAACAAGCACCGCGATGCTGCCAGGCCAGACAATCATAGGGGACGACATTGCCTACATCAGAGTTGACGGTGAAGGCCAGGCCAGGGCAGTAAACATAGAGCAAGGCATTTTTGGGATAATTAGGGATGTAAACCCAGAAGACGACCCAATAATTTACAAGGCCCTGACAACGCCAAGGGAAACCATTTTCTCAAACGTTTTGATAAACAACGGAAAGCCATACTGGCTTGGCATGGGAATGGAAACGCCAGAAGACGGAATGAATTTTTCAGGAGAATGGCAGGAAGGCAAGAAAGGAAAGGAAGGAAAGGAAATTCCTTTGGCGCACAAGAACGCAAGGTATACCATAAGGATAAGCGAGCTGGAAAACGCGGACAAGAATGCAGATGACCCAAAAGGAGTTCCTGTTTCGGCCTTCATTTACGGCGGAAGGGACAGTAACACAAACATTCCAGTGGTTGAATCACTGAACTGGCCACACGGCGTCTTTGTTGGAGCCGTCCTTGAAAGCGAAACAACTGCTGCCACTCTTGGAAAGGAAGGTGAATTGAAGCACAACCCGATGGCAAACCTTGACTTTCTGACAGTGCCACTAAGCACATACATAAACAGCCACCTGCGCTTCGGTGAGTATGTTGACAAGCCAATAAAGGTGTTTGCAACAAACTACTTCCTCAAGGAGCAAGGCAAATACCTGAACGGAATGCTTGACAAAAAGGTCTGGATCCTTTGGATGGAAGGTCGGATATACAACGAGTTCAAGGCAATCGAAACGCCTTTAGGCATGATTCCGCTCTACGAAGACCTGAAAAAGCTGTTCAGGCAGTACCTTGGCAAAGACTACGCCAAAAAAGACTATGACAAACAATTCAGCATTCGCGTTGATAATTACCTAGAAAAGTTTAATAGGACTGAAAAGATTTTCAAGGCGGAAGAGAAGATTCCTGACGTGTTCTGGGAGCACCTTCAACAGCAGATCCAAAGGCTGCTGGATGCCAAGAAAAAGTTTGGCAGGAGTACAATTCCGCCAGAACAATTTACCACGGATTAAAAGCCCTCTTTTTTCCTGTTGGAAAAAAGGTTTTAATCCTAATCCGCCTTTAGCACAGCACAATTTTTTTGCGCAGACAAAAGCAGAGGTTTTTCTAGATCTCTTTTGTTACTTCGTTATAGACTTTGAAAAGCTGTTTGAGTTTTTTTATTCTAAGAGAATAAAACCTTTCTGGCGGCTCGTATTTTTGGTCAATCAGCTTCAAATCATATAACAGTTTTAAGTGTCTTGAGGCCAGGGATTCGCTCATACCCAGTTCTTTTGCGATTCCGTGAACCGAAGCCCTTGGCTTGTTACAGAGGATTTCCAAAATCTTTCTTCTTGACCTTGCCCTGATGGCTCTAGCCAGCTTTTCATCAGACATGCTTACTACCAAAAATAAGGGGGGTTATTTTTTAAAGCGTTATCGGACGCTTGGCAATCTGGGTATTGCGGTCAAACTGTAATCTCGGTAAGGTTATTTAAACATTTTGCAGTTGAGCAATAACGAAACCTCAAAGGGTTCCATTACTAAATAAGAGAGTGAAAAGAATTGAAAGTGAAGGATTTGTACCAAAAGTTTTCCGGTTATACTGACAAGGTCGAAGAAAGCGATTCTATGGAAAAGATTATCAAAGTCTTGTTTAGAAACAAGGCAACAAGAACGGTTTTTGTGGTAGATAAAAAAGGCGCTCTAAGAGGCGTGATAAGGC
>JAUWWX010000009.1 GCA_030616665.1 archaeon
AGGAAGAAGAGGAAAAGACGCCGCTTCAAATAAAAATAACGCGGTTGGCGAAAACAATAGCAACAATCGCAGTAGTGGTCTGCGTCCTCATATTTATTCTGGGCCTACTGAGGGGAGCGCCTACAGCAGCAATGCTAGTTGTTGCCCTGGCCCTGGCTGTCGCAGCGGTTCCAGAAGGACTGCCATTAACACTGACCGTTACCCTGTCACTGGGAATGCACAAAATGGCAAAACACAACGCAGTCATAAGAAGAATGCTTGCAGTTGAAACACTTGGAAGCACCACAGTGATATGCACGGACAAAACAGGCACGCTGACAAAAAACGAGATGACAGTGGAAAAAATCTTTGTCAACGGCACAGTGATTGACGTCAGCGGTGTTGGATACGAGCCAAAAGGGGAGTTCCTGCTGAATAACGAAAAAATTGACCCAAAAAGAGACAAAACAATGGCCCTAATGCTGAAAACAGGGGCTTTATGCAACAACGCCTTCCTCGAGAAAAAAGAAGGGCAATGGGAAACAATCGGCGATCCAACAGAAGCAGCCCTAGTTGTTTTGGCTGCAAAAGCAGGGGAATGGAAGGATGATTTGGAAGAAAAAAACCAAAGGCTGGAAGAAATAATTTTCACCAGCGAAAGAAAGATGATGAGCTGCGTCAACCAAACAGGAAAAGAAAAAACCGTCTTCGCCAAAGGAGCGCCTGAAACAATCCTGCAAAAATGCGTTTTCATCCAAAAAAACGGAAAAACAGAAAGGCTTTCAAAAAAAGAAATAGAAAAAATCCTGAAAACAAACGAACGATTTGCAAGCAATGCCCTCAGAGTCCTGGGCTTTGCCTACAAAGAAATTTCGCTCCCATTGACACCAGAAAACATTGAAAAGGACCTTATCTTCCTTGGCCTGGCTGCAATGATTGACCCGCCAAGAAAAGAAGTCAAAGAAGCAATCCAAACATGCAAAAACGCAGGAATAAAGACAGTGATGATAACAGGCGACAACCAGCATACGGCAAAAGCAATCGCAAAAGAAATCGGGCTGCTAAACAAAGACAGCCAAAGAATAGTAACAGGAAAAGAATTAGACGAAATGAGTGACAAAGAATTCGAAAAAATCGTGGAACAAACTACAATCTATGCAAGAACACGCCCAGAACACAAAATGAAAATCATAAAAGCCCTAAAAGCAAAAGGGCATATTGTTGCAATGACCGGAGACGGAATAAACGATGCCCCTGCAGTAAAAAAAGCAGACATCGGAATAGCAATGGGCATAAAAGGAACAGACGTAACAAAAGAATCTGCAGACATGATTCTGGCAGACGACAACTTTGCATCAATAGTGGAAGCAGTCAAAGGCGGCAGAACAATCTACGAAAACATAAGAAAATTCACAACCTACCTACTCTCAAGAAACTTCACTGAAGTAATACTAATACTTATAGGCATCACCCTATTCAACTTCAATTTCCTGCCACTGCTTGCCCTGCAAATCCTCTTCATAAACTCCTTTGACGAAGTAATGCCTGCCCTGGCCTTGGGAGCAGAACCAGCAGAAAAAGGAATAATGCAAAAACCGCCAAGAAAACCAAAGGAAAGATTCCTAACAAAAGAAAATACAACAATAATATTAAGCATGGTTGCATTCATGGCCCTGGCGGCATTCCTAGTATTCGTTTACGCCAACCCCACAGCAAACATTGAAAAAGCAAGGACAATGGTCTTCGCGACAATAGTCGGCATGGTGATACTCAACACATTCAACTTCAGGTCACTGGAAGAATCAATAGTCAAAATCGGGTTCTTCACAAACAAATGGATACTGCCAGCAACAGCCAGCATCGTCGCAACAACAATAATCGTCATGTATGTTCCATTCTTCCAAAAAATTTTCGAGTTAACAACCCTAAGCCCATCAGACTGGATAATCTGCCTCTCAGCAGCACTCGCCACATTCGCCTTCATGGAAATACTAAAATTCGCCATAAACAAGAAAAAGCAGGGCAAAAAGCAGTGAAAAGAAAGCAAATTCTGCTAGCAGCTGTTGTTCCACAAAAACCCTGTGAATTTCCAGGATAAGTTTTTAAACTTCAGTACCCTAATGTCTTAGGTTGGGAGAATGAAGGGTCAGGACATTTTGAGCGAGATTGCCTCTACCTCAAGCGGCGAATTCTACACCCCACTACCAAGAGGTTATAAGCCAGGCAAAACCAAGTATGTTGTTGTAACTGGCTCGGTTATTAGCGGCGTTGGCAAGGGTACAATCTCAAGCAGCCTGAGCAAGCTTTTGCAGGACAGGGGCATGAAAGTTGAGCCAATAAAGCTCGAAGCCTATTTGAATGTTGATTCTGGAACATTGAACCCGTTCAGGCACGGGGAAGTATTTGTCTTGGAGGACGGTAGTGAGACAGACCTTGATTTAGGAACCTACGAGAGGGCCTTGGACAAGAATCTGAGGGGCGAAAACTTTGTCACCAGTGGGAAAATCTACCAGAGGATAATTGAGAAGGAGAGGGCAGGAAAGTATTTGGGGAGAGATGTGCAGTTCATTCCGCACGTGACAGGAGAAATCAAGCTTGAGCTGCGCAATCTTGCCATGAAGACAAAGGCTGACGTGATAGTGATTGAGATTGGCGGAACTGTGGGAGACTATGAGAACATGTTTGCCTTGGAGGCACTGAGGGAATTGAGGTATGAGGAAGGCAGTGAAAACGTTTGCTTTATCAACATTACTTACATCCTCGAACCAAATAGTCTGGGCGAGCAGAAAAGCAAGGCTGCCCAGCTCGGCATAAAAAGGCTGCTGGCAATGGGAATCCAGCCTGGCGTGATTGTGTGCAGGAGCCAGACCAAGCTAAAGGAGAGCATAAGGGAAAAAATGTCTTTGTATTTGAACATAGCAAGGGAAAACGTTTTCGGCGTGCACGACGTGAGCAACATCTATGGCTTGCCCTTGGTGCTGAGGAAAAAGGGCTTTGATGAAGCGATTTTGCATGAGTTAGGCATTGAAAAGCGCTTTAAGACAAACGGCAACAAGGAATTGAGGGCTTGGAGCAAGAAGACAAGCGTTCAGGGAAGGGCAACCGCTGTTACAATTGGCATTGCAGGCAAGTACACTGGAACAGCAGATACATACATCAGCATTCTTAAAGCGTTGGAGCACTGTAGTTTCAAACTGAACAGGCCTGTGAACGTAAAATGGATTGAGACAACAGGCCTTGAGAAGAAAAGGAAGAAACTGAAGGAATCAATGAAGGGCATTGAGGGCGTAATCGTTCCAGGGGGCTTTGGAGTTAGGGGCATTGAGGGAAAGATTGCTGTTGCACGCTATTGCAGGGAAAAGAATTTGCCATACCTTGGCTTGTGCCTTGGCTTCCAGATTGCATTGATTGAGTTTGCAAGAAACGTTTTGCACTTGAAGGGAGCAAACTCAACAGAGTTTGAGCCAAAGACAAAGCACCCCGTGGTTTGCCTTCTCCCAGAGCAGAGGAAGATTGAAGGCCTTGGAGGCAGCATGAGGCTTGGAGGCAGGGACGTTGAATTGAAGAAAGGCACTATTGCCTCAAAACTGCATGGCAACGCAAAAAAGATTAGAAGGCGCTTCAGGCACCGCTTTGAATGCAACCCTGAATACATCCAGGCCTTTGAGGAAAAAGGGATTGTGTTCTCGGGAAAAGCGCCCAAGGTGCCAATAATGCAGATTCTTGAATTGCCAAAGCACAGGTTTATGATGGCAATGCAGTACCACCCTGAATTCACCAGCAGGCCCTTGCGCGCAGACGAGCTTTTCCTCGAGTTTGTGAGAAAGGCTGTAGGGAAGTAGTTTCTCACTTCATCTTTTCCGCTTCTTCCACCAGCATTATTGGAATGCCCTCTTCTATTCTGTAAGCAAGCCTGCATTTATTGCAAGAAAGCCTTGACCTGGCCTTCTCGTAGCGCAAATTGCCCTTGCATTGTGGGCAGGCCAAAACGTCAAGAAGCCTTTTGTCCAATTCCTTTGGCATGTCAAAACCTTTGAAAGTGATAGGTTGCAAAAGCATTTTAAGTGAATTGCTTGAAAAAGCATTTTCCCTAACCAAACCAATTTCTAATTAAACCTTTTTGTTTTCCTTTAGGTAGTGATTCGTGGTGCTTGTTGAAAAAATCAAAAGTGGAGAAAAGCGGATTGTCCTTGTTGGAACCACCCACGTAAGCAAGGAAAGCGTTGAGCTTGTAAGGCAGACCATTGAAAGGGAAAAGCCTGATATGCTTGGCGTTGAACTTGACTTCCAGAGGCTGCAGCAGCTGAGGCAGGACAAAAAATGGCAGCAAATGGACCTGGGGCAGGTGATTAGGGAGGGGAAAACCCACCTCTGTCTCTTAAACGTGCTGCTTGCAAATTTGCAGAGGCAGATTGGCGATGATTTGGGCGTTAAACCAGGCAGCGAAATGCTTTTGGCAGTCAAGATTGCAGCAGAGAAGAAGCTGCCAATTGCATTGCTTGACAGGGACGTGGCAATCACGCTGCGAAGGGCATTGAACAGGATGAGCCTTGTGGAAAAGGCAAGGCTTGGCTACAGCATTCTGGGCGGGTTAATGGGCTTTGGCCAAAAGCTTGATGAGAAGACAGTTGAGCAGTTTAAGGAAAAGGACGTGTTGAATGCATTGATGCAGCAGCTTTCAAAGCAGCTTCCCTCTGTTAAGCAGGTGTTGGTTGACGAAAGGGATGTGTTCATCGCAACCAGGATTCTGCAAACTAAGGCAAAGAAAATCGTTGCCGTTGTTGGTGTGGGCCACTTGGATGGAATAAAAAAATACTTGGACAGGCCACGCAACATAGGGCCTTTGATGAAGGTTGAAAAAAAGAAAAGCCTGCTCTCTTACCTCAAATACCTTATTCCACTCGCCTTCGCATTGCTTATTGGCTATGGCTTTTATACTAAAGGCAGCGCAATTGCCTTCAACCTTTTACTGTTCTGGTTCATAATCAACGGCGTTTTGTCAGCATTGGGAGCTGCCCTGGCAAGGGCTCACCCCCTGTCAATTCTTGCAGCTTTCTTGGCTGCACCGTTCACCTCCCTGCATCCAGCACTCGCTGCAGGGTGGTTCGCCGGCCTGGTTGAATTGAGGATGCGACCACCAAAAGTTGCTGACTTTGAGCAATTGCCCAAAATGCAGAGCATTACCGGGATGGCTTCAAACAGGGTCACAAGAATCCTGATTGTAACGGCTTTCGCAAACATTGGAAGCGTAATCGGCACACTGATTGCACTGCCGTACATTGCAAGCCTCTTGCTCTGAGATTTTACTCAACCAATGTTCCTGGCTCAACAGCTTCATCAATCGTGACAAGCTTGTACCTTCCGTCCTTGCCCTTGGCTGCCAATAGCATTGCCTGGCTTTCAATGCCGGCAATCCTGGCCGGTTCAAGGTTTGCTACAACAATAATGCTTTGTCCTTCGAGTTCCTCTTTGGTGTACTCTTGCCTCAGGCCTGCAACAATCTGCCGCTTTTCCTGGCCCAGGTCAATCTGTATCTTGTACAGCCTGTCCTTGCCCTCAAGGTCCTCAACTGCTGCAATCTTTGCAACCTTTAATTCTGCTTTCTGCCAGTCCTGAAACGAAATCATTTTTTCTCACCTCACTTTTTCAAACCAATTTTTGCCATTGTTGAATAGCTGTGAACAAAAAGGCTTGACCTGTGGCAATGCAAACGGGTTCTGCCTGCAAGAATTTCTTGCTTTGCCGCATCAAGGTTTTTGGCTTTTACCTCAGTAAGCGAGTTTCCCAACTCGTTGAGGGTGTGCGCATCTGAACTACAAACCATTGGCATCCTTTTTTCCTTTGCGAACCTCTTTGCCCTTGCATTGAACTTTTTCACAATGGTCCTGCTGTTGAAAACCTCTATTGCGTCAAAGTGTTTGAGCAGCTTGGGCAATTCGTCAAAGCCCCTCAAAAAGGGGCTTCTTATAAGGTCAAACGGGTGTGCAGCCGCAACTATGCCGCCTTGCCTATGTGTTTGCGAAACCACTTCAAAGAAATCGTTGTCCACAATTGGCTCTTTGAGGAAAAGGCTGAGGGTTTCCCCCAACAATTTCTTTCCCCTGAAAACCTTTATCTCTGTGCCCAAAATAACGGGCACGTTGAATTTTTTGCCAAGATTCAGGAATTCCTTCCAAGAATCACAGTTGTTGTGCTCTGTTATAGCAAAACCAAAGCCCTTTTCTGCTGCCTTTCTCACTAGGTCAGCCGGCTTTGTTACACTATCCTCGCTGTAGCAGCTGTGCACATGCAGGTCAAGCAGCATGGTAAAGAAATAGGTTAATTTGTTTTAAATTGTTATGTCTGCAATCAGGGCATTGTCGTTTGCTTCCCTTATCTCCTTTGGACTTATTTCAAGGGTTTTCTTCTCGGAAACAAGGCACCTAACCATTTCAGCCTTTGCAACCTTTCTGTCAAGCAAGACCTTCACCCCGTAAATGGAAATCGGGGGCAGGAATTCGGCCATGTATCCGGTCCTTTCCTCTATCTCACTGTTTTCAATTCGTTGAGCGGAATCAGAATTCAACGAGGTCTTCACCTTTCCCTCGGAAATTTTGTCCCTTGCAAAGAAAATGACTAGAACATCAAAATCGGAACAGGAAAAGAGCCTGCATTTAATAAGGGAACCTTTTGCACTGCAAGGCAAAATCCTGGCCTGCAGATTGCTTGATTCAATGAAGTCCTGAAGCATTGCCCAACTTCACTTTACTTCTTACTCAATAGCTATATAAAAGAGAATAACAAATAAAAAGAAGTGGGCAGGCCTTAAAGCCCGCACTCCTTTTTCAGTTCCTCTGCCCTGTTTGTCTTCTCCCAGGTGAAGATTTCGTCCTCGTGGCCGAAGTGGCCGTAGACGCAGGCCTTTTTGAAGATTGGCTTTCTTAAGTCGAGGTATTTGATTATCTCCGATGGCCTGAGGTCAAACAGATTCTTCACTGCCTCGTAGACCTTTTCAGGCTCGCACTTGCACGTACCATGCATGTCAATGAAAAGGCTTATGGGTTCCCTGCTCCCGATTGCGTAAGAAATCTGTATTTCTGCCCTGTCAGCAATGCCTGCCTTGACAATGTTTTTGGCAATGTGCCTTGCCATGTACGCCGCAGACCTGTCAACCTTTGAAGGGTCCTTTCCAGAGAAAGCGCCTCCCCCGTGGTTTCCAACTCCGCCGTACGTGTCCACAATGATTTTTCTGCCAGTGCAGCCAGCGTCTGCCACAGGGCCGCCCAAAACAAACCTGCCGGTGTTGTTGATGTAATACTTTGTTTCCTTGTCCAAGAGGCCGCCGCACACTGGCTTGATTACCTTTTCCTTAATGTCTTCCCTGAGTTTGTCAAGCTCGACATCAGGGTCGTGCTGTGCTGCCACAACAACTGCCGTAATTCTCTTTGGCTTGCTGTTATCGTATTCCACTGTGACCTGGGTTTTGCCGTCAGGCCTCAAGTACTTCAAAGAACCGTTTTTTCTTACCTCTGTCAGCTTCATTGCAAGCTTGTGGGCGTACATTATCGGGGCAGGCATCAGTTCAGGGGTTTCGTTTGTTGCGTAGCCAGACATCATCCCCTGGTCTCCTGCGCCAAGCTCGCCCTCCTTTTCGTTAACGCCCATCGCAATGTCAGGGCTTTGCTCGTGGATTGAGACAAGAACTCCAACGCTTTGGTAGTCAAAGCCATACTCTGGCTCGGTGTAGCCAATGTCTTTTAGGACAGACCGGACAATCTTTTGAACGTCAACATAGGTCTTTGTTGTTATCTCGCCAGTAACAACAACAAAGCCCATTCCGGCTAATGTTTCGCAGGCAACCCTTGCCTTTGGGTCATCCTTAATTATTTCGTCAAGCACCGCATCGCTGATTTGGTCGCAGACCTTGTCAGGATGCCCCTCGGTCATTGCCTCGCTTGTAAACAAAAATTTTCCATTTCCGGTTCGCATTTTTCAGTATCAACTCCAAAAAAGTTTTTCAGTTGCTTAGGAAAAACGAAACAGGGCAATGCTTTTAAGTAATTGCAAAATACACCAATTATTCCAATTTGAATAAGGGTTAAAAGCATTTCTTTGCAACGATTTCTGTATGCTTCCAGACCTCAAGGAGATAAAGGCAAAGCGCGTTTCTGCCGGCCTTACACAAAGCCAATTGGCGCAGCTAAGCAGCGTGAGCCAAAGCCTAATTGCAAAGATTGAGGCTGGCAGCATTCAACCAAGCTATGCCAAGGCAAAAAGGCTGTTTGACTGCTTGACGCAGATGCATGCAAAGCAGGAAAAGCCGGCATCCCAATTAATGAGCAAGCCTGTTGTGTTCGTGGAGGCAGAGGAAAGCCTGAAAAAGGCGATTAAGGCATTGGAAAAGCACGGCCTGAGCCAGCTGCCTGTTCTCTCAAAGGGAAAGCAGCTTGGTTCAGTAAGCGAGAAAAGCATTCTTGCAAAAATCAATTTAGGGCGAGGCATTGACGTGGAAAAGGCCAGGGCGGAAGAGGCAATGGAAGAAGCATTGCCAACAATACAGCCAAACACGCCGGAATCAGTGGTAAGGCAGCTGCTGAGCTTTAACCCGGCTGTTCTTGTAGTGAAAAATGGCAGGATTGCAGGCATAATAACAAAGTCAGACCTCTTAAAAGAGATGATAAAATAGGCCAAAAAAAAAGCCAGAATTTAGCCCAAAACGATATCTTTTTATTAATCCTGTGCAGCAGTTATATATTATATATAACAAAGCAGAGTGAATTAGTTAATTTGATACATAACTTTGCTTTAGTGGTGGGGAAATAGCTTGAGAAAAAGCCTTTTGGGCCTAGCTTTGATTCTCTTATTGTTCAGCGTGGGCGCTCACGCCCTGTACCTTAATGTAGCCTCCACCATTGTAGTGCAAGATAGCCAAAAGGACGTTCCACTAACCATTGGGAACGACACTGAAGCAGAGCAAGACTACAGCGTGCAGTTCTACGCGCCCTTTGACGCCATTGTAAGCCCCTCTTTTGGAAGGCTCGGCAGTGGAAAAAGCACTATTTCAAGCCTTTCAATTCCAAGGCAAGAGGACCTTGAAGGCAGCAGCTATGAGGCCACTCTCGAAGTGCGATTGGGGCAGGAAAAGGCTTTTAGGAGGCTAAGGGTCATTTTCAAGGAAGCTGGGAAAGAGCCTGGCAGCGCAACAGGAGCAGACAGCGGCTTGATTTCGCTTGCCGGCTTCTATGCAATAGCAGGGGTTTTCACGCCGGAAAACCTTCTCAATGTGTTCCTTGTGTTTGTCGCAGCAATTCTTCTCATAGCATTCATTGCAAGGTTTGTAAAAAGGCTGGAGGGAAGCAAATGAAGCACGCAGGGAGAGCAATTATCCTGGCGCTAGCTGTACTAATGCTTGCATCAGGGGGCTTTGCCTCAATTGCCTTCGCTCCAAGCGAGAAGCAGGCAAACCTTTCGAGGAACGACTCAATTGGCTTGCAGTTCAGGCTGAAGAACCTTGGAAACGACAAAGCCTGCATCGACCTTTCAACAACGCAGAATGACTCCTACATTGAGGCAACGCTGAGCCAGGAAGAAATATGCCTAAATGCCTATGAATCGACAAATGTAACCATTTCAATAAGGACAAGGAACGCTCCGAGGGGCCTGCAGACCATAACGCTTGAAGCAGAATCCAATGAAGGAAATGCAAATGCTGTTGTCTCTCTTTACGTTTCAGAGGAGCCGGAGATTGAATTGGTTGCCAGCTCAACCGACGTTTGCATCGGCTTTCAGCAATACGTAAATGTCCTTGTAAGGAACAACAGCGACGAATTCAAGGATGTTGAGCTGCAGGCAGAAAACGAGATGCTGCTGCCCTACTTTGGGAGAAAAGAGATAACGCTTACGCCCTTCCAGGAAAAGTACGTTGAGCTAAGATTGCACCCAAGTCCTTACAGTTCTGAGGGAAGGCATTACGTAAGCATGTATGCAATTACAGAAGACGAAGTGGCGAAGAAAAGAATTGCAATCGACGTTGTTGAATGCGGCGAAGAGGAAAGCCCAGAATTTTCTGTCAGGATAAACAGCAAGTGTTTTGTTGCTGAAAAGGGCGAACCTGAAAGGATTTATTTCACCGTGCTGAACAGGCTTGGCAGGGAGCAAAAGGTCTACTTCAGCGTTGGCGGCAAGCTTGACGCAAGGATGCAGACATACAGCGCATGGCTTGAGGAAAACGAGGAAAGGGAATTCTACTTTGAGGTAGAGGTTGATGAAGAAGCCAAAGTAATGGATTATTATTTAAAGCTTCGTGTCTGGAACCAGGATTACAGCGTTGAAAAAAGCGTCTGCATAAGACCAAGGAGAATGCACTTGACCAGCGTTGAAGTAGAGGAAAACGACCTTGTCATAAGGCAGTGTGAAAGCGCGGTCTTCACAATCACTCTGAAAAACACTGGCGATTACAGCGAGGACTTTGAGCTTAGGCTGGACAGCGATTACAGCAAAATAGAGGCGCTTCTTTCAGAGGACGACGTAGAGCTTGAAAAGCAGAGTAGCAAGCAGGTTTACGTAAGCGTAAACGTTTTTGAGTCAGCGCCTGAAGGCGATTACATTATAGTGCTTGGCATTGAGGCAGCACTTGAACGCTTTGAAAAACAACTGCGCTTTACGGTTGTGCCAGAGGAAAAGGAAACAGAGCTGCCGCTGCTTGAGATTGTTGGCTATGCAAGTAGCCTGAGAATGGATGAGAATTCGGAAAAAACGCTTTTGGTTTCTGTGAAGAATAATGGAGGGCAGCAGCTGGATGGAATTTCAATCTCTATTTGGGGGCTTCCCATAGGAATAACCTCAACCACTGAAAGCAATGTCTCGCTTTTGCCTGGGCAAGCTAAGGCGTTTGAGCTGGCAATAAGAGCAGCAGAAGGAACAATAGGAGAGTACAACCCTGTTCTGCAGGCCAACAGCCCAGAGCAGAGCGATGAAAAAGGGCTGAGGCTGATTGTGGAAGCAGCAAAAGAAGATGGTGAGGAAACAGTGCTTACAGGGCTTGTTGGATTGTTTGCTGCAGGTGGCAGTGCCTTGCTCGGCCTGGCGGCATTGGTAGTAATTATCTTGGCACTTGTTTTGGTTTCAAGAACAGCAAGGGCTCCTGGCACACAAAGCAAAAAAGAGATATGGGTTAGGGGGTAATCTAAAAATGGATAAAAGAATCTTTTTGTTTGGTTTTTTGCTGTTCCTTTTTGTAACGGCAAACGCAGCAACTTTGGCTGGAAACTTTTCGCTTGAAACAGACTGTTTCGCGCCAGACAAGGCTGTTTACATTCTGAGAAACGAAACTGGCTCAAGGCAGACCTACGAGATAAGGGCAGTTGGCAGGAACAAAGAGTGGATTAACCTTAATGGCACATGGATTGGCGAAGAAGCGCTTACTATAAGCCTTGGAGGCGGGGAATCCAAACAATTGTACGCCTTTGTAAAGCCCCAGACATGCTATGTCGTTCCAGGCGATTACTCCATTACGATAGAGGTAAGCAATAGTGAAACAATTTCAAGGGAAATTTACGTTGAGGTAGTTGAAAGCAGGGTGCTGCAGCTTGAAATAAGCCCAACAAGGCAGGAAACAACGCAATGCAGGGAAGAACGCTTTGAAATAAGGGTCAGAAATACCGGCGAACACGGAGAAAAGGTTCTTTTAAGCCTTGAAGGAATGCCTGCATCGTGGACAAGGCTTGACACAACAGAATTCTTTTTGGACGAGGGCGAAAGCAGGAGAGTGGGACTTGAAATAAACCCTGCCTGCAGCGCAGAAACTATGGAATACGGCTTTTCAGTCAAGGCCGCATTGAAGGGCACTGCCTTTTTCGTTGAGAAAAATGCCTCGCTTCTGATTGAGGACAGGCAGAACATAGAAATAACCGCTCAGGCATTGCAAGCATGCGCCGAAAAAGATACGGGAGGTCATATAAGGATAAAGAACAATGGCCTGCTCGATGATGAAGTGCAATTGAGCATTGAGGGCATTGGCTGGGCAGGCCTGCAGCCAAGCCAATTGACACTTGAGGCAGGCGAGGAAAAACTGGTTTCTGTTGACTTTTCAAAAACCGGCTTTGAGACAGGCGAATACGATTTTATTGTAAAGGCGCATTCAACAAAATTCAACAGGGAAGATGAAAAACTACTTTCTGTTGAGCTGCTTGACTGCTACAACGTTTCAATCACCTCAGTCCTGCTCGACGGCTCAACAGCGGAAGAAAAGCCAACTGCTTGCCTTGAAAGCAAGCCGGTCTACACATTTAGCTTGACCAATGACGCGGTTGAAACGATTAAGGCGGAAATCAGCGTTTTGGGCCTTGATGCAGTGGTCTCCCCTGCCACAGTAAGCATTGGAAGCGGGGAAACAAAGGATGTGAGCGCCCAGCTTGATTTAAGCCCATGGCAGCCAGGCGAAAAGATTTTCACCCTGCTTGTAAAGGGGCAAAACTTTTCAACGCAGAGGGATTACACGCTTGTGGCAGAAGACTGCTACAACCTTGAGGTTGAGTGGGACGGCTTGCTCAAAGAAATCGAGCTTGATGCAAACTGCAAAAGCGAGCCATTTAGCCTTGGGATAAAGAATGCTGGCACAAAAAGCCAAAAGGTTTCGGTTTCGGTTTCAGGCCCAACATGGATTTACTTCGAGCCACAGCGGCTAGACATTCAGCCAAGGGAAGAGCAGCAGGTTTACCTCTACTTTGCGCCTCCGTATGATGTCAGGGAAGGAAGGAGTAGCGCAACCATTTCTGTTAAGGGAATTGAGGGAATCGAGAGCAAAGGCATTGAGATGGTGGTTTACGGCGGCCTTTATGCAGATTTGGGAACGGCAAGCGTGAAGACAGTTGCCGAAGTACAAGAGGTAATTGAGAGGACTGAAAGGACTTTGAAGCTTTCGCTGCAGCTCTCAAACGACAGCAATGCCTTGATTAGGGTAAACAGCATTTGGGCAAAGGACTTCAATGCTGCATTCGATTTTGAGGAAACAACGCTGCAGCCTGGTGAAACAGTCAATGTGCCAATGCAGTTGTACCTTGGCTTGGACGAGGAAACGCAGTTTGCGGTAACCCTGGTAATTGACACAGACAAGGGAACAATGGAGAGGGCGGTTGGCATAGACTTGGAGGAATCACCAGAGGAACAGGATTTCTTCGTCGGCCTGTTTGGCCTTGCTGACGCAGAGTTGGG
>JAUWWX010000038.1 GCA_030616665.1 archaeon
ACCTGCCAGAGCATTTTCTTGGACTTTCCAAGGCTTTACAAGACAATGAGGCAGCAGTTGCCTTTGGGAATTGCCCAGGCAGGCAAGAGTTTTAGAAACGAGATTTCCCCCAGAAACACTTTGATTAGGGAGCGGGAAATAGGACAGATGGAAGTGGAGATTTTTTTCAACCCAGGCAAGATTAACGAGGTGCAAAACTTTGATGGTGTAGCAGATTACAAGCTCAATTTAATGCTGTTGGGCAAAGAGACAAAGCCTGTCAGCTGCAAGGATGCGGTGAAGAAAAAGCTTGTTTCAGGAAAACTTGTTGCATACTATTTGGCTAGGACACAGCAGCTGTATGAGGCATACGGCATTCCTGTTGCAAAAATGCGTTTTAGGGAATTGGACAGGGACGAAAGGGCCTTTTACGCCAAGGAAACCTGGGATTTCGAAGTAGAAACAGACTTGGGCTGGATTGAGCTGGTTGCATGCAACTATAGAACAGATTACGACCTAAAAGGCCATCAGAAAGAAAGCGGTCAAAAGCTTGCAGTAAAGGAGGAGGGCAAGGAATTCATTCCACACATTTTTGAGTTAAGTGCCGGAATTGACAGAACCTTTTACGTTGCCTTGGACCTTGCCTTTAGAAAGGAGAAAAGGGGACCGGAGGAAAGAATCTATTTGAAGCTTCCGCCAAAGATTGCGCCCTACCTTGCTGCTGTCTTCCCCTTGGTGAAAAAGGACGGCTTGGCAGAAAAGGCCAGGAAAATATTTAACGACCTGAACAGTTGTGACCTGGATGTCTTCTTTGACGAAAGCGGCAGCATTGGAAAGCGTTACGCCAGAGTAGACGAAGTCGGTGTTCCATTTGCTGTTACGGTAGACTATGATAGCCTTAAGGACAACACCGTTACGCTGCGGGAACGAGATTCAATGAAGCAGAACAGGGTTAAAATTGCTGACCTGCCTGTTCTTTTGTGGAAGTTGCAGGCTGGAAAAGAAAAGTTTTAGGTTGCTTTTGGAAGGGTTTGTGGAAGATTTTTCTGCAGCTTTTTAACCTGCTTCTCAAGAGCCTTTTTTGTTTTAAAAAGGGTTGTTTCCATTTCGTTCAGTTTTTCCAGGATGTCTCTTTTTCGTGCCTTGCTTAGTATGCCTTCTTTTGGTGGCCTAAAGCTTACGCCCTTTTGAATTCTTATTGCTTGTTTGGGCATGTGTTTAAGGTAAAGAGTGTCGATTGCAAGCAGCCTGCAGTAAAAAGTAAACTGCCTGATTCTTCTTTCTTTCACCTGTTTTCTTGCAATAAGCTGCTCGTTCCTTGCCCACTGTTTCAAAATTTCTGGCGCAGCAACACTTCTTACCGTTCTTACAAGCCTTTTATTTTTTTTTCTTTGCCTTCTCATAAACTGGCTTAAAAGCTGTTGCTTTCGCTTGTCCAAGTGGCTAAGCAGGTCGCGTATTTCTTTTCTTTTGTGACTTGCCTTAGTCCCTGTGCTGTGCCTTTTCCTTGCCATCCAAATCACCAAAAGCAATTATTAAATTTATTGACCTCAAGAATATTAATGTTTTCTATGCCCCGGTAGCATAGTGGTAATGCAGCACTCTCGTAAAGTGCAGATCGAGGGTTCGAATCCCTCCTGGGGCTTGCTCACTTTCCTTTTTAAATTTTCCCTACCCTAATTTTTCCTATGGCTGCGATTGCTGCAATGAAGGCCCTCATTGTAAGAGAAGGCAAATTTCTTGCCCTCGAGCTTGAGATTGGCAGGAGGAAGTTGTGGGATTTGCCTGGCGGAAAGGTTGAGGACGGCGAGCAGCCGATGCAGACTCTGCTGAGAGAAGTCAAGGAAGAAACCGCTTTGGACGTCGAGCCAGAACAGCCCTTGGGGGTATACCACTTTATCAGGAAAACGGATGGCCTGCTGGCAGTCTGCACTGTTTTTAAGTGTAGGGCAGAGGCAGAAGCCAAGGTCGTTCTGCCCCACAAGAGTAATGAAAGCATTGCAAGCAGCAAATGGCTTTCGAAGGAAGAGTTTCTTGGTTCGGATTATGGGGCTCCAATCAGCCTCAAACAACTGATAAAAAGCAACCTGTAATCAGTCTGTTTCCGGAACTATTTCAATAAAGCTTTTTTCCACGCCCTCTGCATATGTTCCAGCAACAGCAGGGTTGTCAAACCTGTGCCTGATGTCGCAGTACTTTGACTGTTCTTGGCCCCTCATGGCAATCGGCGCGCTTGCATTAAGCTTTAGCCCCTCTGTTTCGCCTGTCCTGAGCGAGTCGATGCTGTTCTCAATAAACTCAAGCCACCCCGTGCTGCAAACTGTGCTGTTTGCAACGGAGAACACCAAATTTTCCAGGTCAAGCTTTCCGCTGTTTTTCACATTTATTGTAATAATCTTGTCCTCGTATTTGCCAAGCGTTGAGCCCCACTCGATTTCAATCGGGCTTCTTGGCGACAAAGATAGCTCGATGCCGAATTCGGCTGACTCTTTCACATCCAATGTCAGGGTTTCCTTTATCGGCTCGCTCAGAAATGGCGCATCCAAGACAATGTTGCCCTTTATGCCCAGCTCCTTTTTTGCTGTCATCGGCAGGACTACCTGCAGTTCTTTCTTAATCGAGCCCTTTGCAGGAATGCTGCTTATTTCAATTCTCCAAGGCTTTTCCTGGTTTGCTATTTCCGTAAACTGAAACCAGGTAAGCACACTAGTGGGGTCATTATTTGTACTGCTTGTTATCTCAACGCTTAGCTCAAGGTCTTCGATTGGAAAATAGTTGCTGTTTTTTATGCTTATTTCCTCCTCGTCCTTGTTGTAGTTTTCCCTTGCCTTTGCCCCGAAATCCGCATCACTCAGGCTTATTTCAAGCCCTGGGTTGGGATACAGCACAAAGTCAGTCTTTCCTTGCTCCTCAGTATACTTAACTCTCAGAACAGCAGTTTTTTCGTCGCCATTCTTTTGGTCCTTCACCACTGTGCTTGCCGGCACTATAATTTCAACAGAAACAGCCTGGGTTGAGTTAGCAGGAATTGTGATTTGGGTTGTTCCAACCAATTCGTATCCCTCTAAGTCTGATTCAGCAACCAATTCAATGCTTTCGCTTGAACCTGAATGGTTTTTCAACTGCACGCTGAACTGTTTTGAGCCGCCGACAAAGAGGCTTTCCGGAAAGTCCTGCTCAAAGTTTACTATTTCGACGTCAATGTCCTGCTGCAGCTTGATTATTGGCCCGGTTTCCTCACTACTGACATCAAATGAGGATTTTTTTATGGCATAGCCTGGGGCGTTTGCCTCGTACCTGTACGTTCCTGCCTTCAGTGAAACAGCGTAGGTTGAGCTGCCAGTGCCGTCAAATAATGGTTCACTGCTTCCAGCAGCAAAAATCTTTATCATACTGTCATCCAATAGCTTGCCCTCTGTGTCCTTAACCGTTATTGTGACGCTGACAACGCTTCCAAAAAAGTAATCGTATGCAAACCAGGCGATGGCGGCAATAACAACAACTGCAATGATGTGCGGCAGGAATTTCTTCACAGGGCCAACTACACTAGTTAGCTGCCCTGCAATGCCCTCTGACTCAAACTCCACTCCTCCTGAGCCGTAACTGGGCTCGTCAAACCTCTCCAAGTCAGCCCTAAAAAACCATTCCAAAACTGCCTTGTATTAACTAAATTGAATGTTATTTAAATACTTTTTTTCCCGGTTATTGCAGGGTGGATTGCCTTTTTTACTCAAAAAGTAAGCTAATTTAAATAATTCCCTCTTAAACCTTATCTGGTTCGAATGCACATTTTTTTGGTTAGTGACAGCAAAACCGGCATTAATTTCTTTCCCTTGCTTGAGAAATTGCTTAGGAAAAAGATTGCCGGCTTGGATTGCGACACAATTTTTGTTCCCTTCCCAGAAGACATCCCGGCTGCAGTAAGCGCTGTAATGGGAGAGGCAGACCTTGTCTTCGTTTTTGTTTTGTACGAGGAAATGAACTTCAAGGTGCAGGCCTTGCTGAACAAGCTGATTGAGCTTGAAATGAGCGGCGAAGCAAGAATAATCAAGGTTGTAGAGGAATCAGAACTTGGAAACCCGGATGAAATGGAATTGGAGCAGGAAAAGGAACTACTTGCAGAGAAGTGGGGGAAGTTTATTTTGGATTACCTGTTCAAGCCAGACAGCTTCAAGCCAGAAAAAAAAGCCTGATTTAGGCAGTTTTCTTTGATTTTTTCCGCCTTTTCCTTCCCCTAAAATGCCTTTTAACCGAGTCGTGCTTTTCCTTTGTCTTCAAAAGCAGAGTAAGCCTCTTAACCCTTTCCTCCAATTCGTGCTCTTTCCGCAGCTTGTCTTCTGCAACCTTCTTGAAATGCCTGGCCAAATCGGTTTGCTCTGCAAGCTGTAGTTTCATTCTTTTCAGTTGCTGCTGAAACTTTTTTTCGGCTTCCTTTTTTGCAGCAAGCCTGCTTTGCTGAAGGCCCAACAGCTCCCTGGTATAAGTATTCCTAAGCTGCAGGGTCTCATGCTCAACGTCCAAAACAACCTTTTTTGCATAGTCCCTTTCCTTCTTCAGGTCCTTTATCAATTCAGCTGATTTCTCGCTATAGGCAGAGAATATTTCTTCAAGCGAGTCAAGCTTTTGCTTCAGCTCGGCATAGCTGTTTTCAATGTACTCAATCTGGCTCCTGTGAAAGACAATGCTTTTCCCAAGCTCGTCCGCGCTCAAAGCCATTCTCCTTCCAAGGTCTGTCATTTCATGTTCTAAGTCAGCAACCGTTTCCTCCTCCAAATAGCCCAAATAGCTTCTTTTCCTAATGCCCTCATACTTTTCCCTCAAAATCTGCAACTCGTCCTCCTTCCTTTCAAGAATCTGCATTACCTGCTTTGCGCTGCTCTTCTCTGTCAGGGGCGTCAAGCCCTGCTTTCTCAGGAAAATGGTTACTCTCTCCAAGGAATACCTGGCCTTCAACAGAATTCCAAGAATTTGCTGTTCCAAGTCAGCGTACAATTCAGGGGTTTCCTCCTTCTCCAAAACATTTACCGTCCTTGCCCTCCTCTTCTTCTTCCTTTCAAAGCCCAGGTTCTTTTCAAGAATCCCCAAAAGCTTCTCCAGTTCGCGCAAAAACGGCAGCAAATCTGGTTTGCCCTCTTTCGGGTCTTTCTTCATTCCCTCAACAGCCTTGGAAAAAAACCCCCGCAATTCACGCAACTCGTCCACGCTTTTATCCAAGGCGTTCACAAAGACTGTCCTGCTTGCCTTCCTCCACGGCTTCTGGCTAATGCCGCTTTGCAAGGCATTGATTTTTTCACCTATTGCGGCAACCAGCTTTTCTGAATGAGCCATAAAAACAACACTATAATTAGGTCAAACTTGGTTTTAATAATTTCCCCCAAGCTTTTTATTCGGCTAAGTAGTATTATTATCCATGCAGATTTACTCCAATAGAGGCCTGTTTGTCGGCCCAGTTCCAATTGACCCAAAAGCAAGCTGCAGGGAAGAAAAGGCCTTCATCTCACATGGCCACGCAGACCACGTAGCAATAAACAAGACAACCGAGTACATTTGCACACCAGAAACCGCAGCCATAATCAAGAACAGGTACAGCCTGGACGCGAAATTCAACGCCACTGGTTTTGGGAAGAAAATTCCGCTCAACGGCTCAACTGTCTCGCTGCACAACTCAGGGCACATTCTTGGAAGTGCCCAAGTCCTTGTGCAGGGAAGCAAAACGGTTGCAGTCACATCAGACTTCAAAATGCAGGACTCCCTCATTCAGAAAGGCGCTTCTCCACTGCAATGTGACATCCTTGTAATAGAGAGCACTTTTGGCATGCCATGCTACCAATTCCCCAAAAGAGAGCTTGTTTATGAGCAGATTGGCAGCTTTGTAAAAGAAAAAGCCAAGCAGGGCTTTGTCGTCTTGGCTGGCTACTCCCTTGGAAAAGCCCAAGAGCTCACCAAGGTGGTGAACGAGTATGCAGGCATCTCGCCCTTAGTGCACGACTCCGTTTTTGAAAACAACCAGGTTTACGAAAAGTTTGGGGTGAAGCTTGGCCCTTACATCAAGCTTGACCACAACCTTGATGAAAGCAGTGTCCTCATAATGCCTCCATCGCTTGTAAACCACAACCTGCGGCAGGTTTTGGAATACTCGCTTCACAAGAAAATCTTTTCCGGCATGGCAACCGGCTGGTCTTTTAGAAACGGCTTCAATGAAACCTTTCCGCTAAGCGACCACGCAGACTTCAGCCAGCTAATGGACTACGTGAAGCAGGCAGATCCAAGGCTTGTCATCACAATGCACGGCTCGGAACGAGAATTTGCTTCCTAAGTGCAAAGAAGGCTTGGCATTGCAGCAAGGCCCCTTGGCAGAAAAGGACAGAAAACAATTACAGAGTATGCTTAGGTGAAAAAGATGGCAACTTTTGAAGACTTCAAGAAGCTTGACATCAGGGTAGGCAAAATAGTTGAGGTAGAGGATTTTCCAGAGGCAAGAAAGCCAGCCTACAGGATAAAGATTGATTTTGGGCCACTGGGCGTGAAGAAGACAAGCGCGCAGCTAACAGGGCTTTACAGCAAAGAACAGCTGCTCGGAAAGCAAATTGTGGCAGTAGTAAATTTCCCTCCAAAACAGGTTGGCAGTTTTTTGTCCGAAGTCCTGATTCTTGGTGCCTTGAATGAAAGGGGCGTAATCCTTTTGCAGCCAGAAAGGCAGGCAAAGGAAGGCGGCAAAATCGCATAACAACAATCCAACTAAAAACCTTTTCCACTGCCCACTACTTTGCCTTTTGGCTTTTAGGTTTAAACCGAATAAAACCAAAAGCCTTTTTAATAAGAAAAGACTATGGTCAATGTATGAAGTCGAAAAGTGTTGCATTAATTTCAATTTTACTCTTGATTTCAGTAATTTTTGTTTCAGGCTGCGTAAGCCAAGAAGAATATTGCACTAAAGCAGATTCTGGCGAAAGCATGAGCTTGACAGAGGCAAAACAAATCGCTTTGGCCAGCGAATGCGCCGAGCAAGGAGCACTTAAGGATACTTATATGTGCAATGATGATACAGGCACCTGGTGGATTGATTTAGATATCGAAAAGGAAGGTTGCAATCCAGCTTGTGTTGTTAATGTTGCAACAAAACAGGCAGAAATAAACTGGAGATGTACGGGTATTCCGGAAATAAACAGCTTTGATGATTGCGTAGAAGCTGGTTACCCAATAATTCCTCCAACGCCGGGTGGCTTTCCTGGGTGCAGAACACCTGATGGCAGGATTTTTTTTGATAAGGAAACAGATGTATCATTGTGTGCAAAAGACGGGGAGATGTTTTCAGTTTCAGTAGACCGTGAAGAATATCCAGACGGTTGCTGTGAAGGATTAAAAGAATGGCCTATTCCTGATACACGACTTTCAATAGCGGACGAATGCTATGAAGTTGGACAGCCATCTCAAGCCCTATACAATATTTGCATAAAGTGTGGGGATGGGGTTTGTGGGCAACATCTTGTCTACGATGAAAATCCATGTAATTGTCCGGAAGATTGTGCAGGAAAAGATAAGTCTCATTTTTCCAGTGTAGAAGAGTTCTGCAATAGCAATGATTGGAATCTATCCATTTCCCAAGCATGTGAAGAAACTATTAAAGATTCCCCAATATGCAAATTATGCTAAAAAATAGCTCGCCGACATCGCGCATTTTCGGCTTATTGTTTTTCTTCAGCTGTCGCTTGCAGCAACTCTTCCTCTGATTTG
>JAUWWX010000080.1 GCA_030616665.1 archaeon
ATAATAGCCGAAGACAGCGATGCACATCATCAGTATGACGGTTGTAAGAAGGAGTATTTCAATGCTGACCTGGCCGCTTCCTTCAAGCATTGCCTCACGTCTCCCAACCAATGCTTACTGCCCCACCGGTCTTTTGGACAACAAATTTTCTGAAGAGTCTGCCAACCATTGTGCCAGGGCAGTCTTCTTGAAGCGGCTCAAGCAGTTCAACGGTTGAGCTGCACTCAAACCAGTCAGGCCTGTCAGCCGGGACTGGTTGCAGTACCAGAGTGCAGTGGTCTTCGTCGGGATTCCAGCCAGCCGGGCTCACAGGGTCCCACTCACCAACGTATGCCACCAGGGTTTTGTACGTTATAAAATCGTTTCCTGTCTGGCATTCGATTGAGCCGCCGTCAGGAAGGAAAATATTTATTGTCTTTTTCATGTCTCCGCTTGACATTGATGCTTCGTTCACGGCGTTGGCAAGTTTCATTGCTGAAACCTTTGTGTCTGCTACTGCCTTGATATCGGCTGCCGCATTTGTGCTGTCATCGACAATCGGCCAGACAACGCCGTAAATGTAAACCATGGCTATGGTGATAATCAAAATGAACTCTATGCTTACCTGCCCTTTTTCTCTTAAAATACCCAAAGCCAAATCACGTCTCCTACGATGTTCAATGCAATGTATGCAATCAGCACAGCTGGGACAAAGGGCGCGCTTTCCTTCAGCATCAATTCTTCAGGAATCTTTTTCTCCCTGGCAAGCCTTTTCAGTTCGCTTATCTGCTCCTCTGTCAGGCCGCCAGCAGCCCTGCTTGAAACAATCACCTTTCCCTTTGGCTGCAGCAACTGCATCGCTTTGCCAGACTTATTTAGGGCAAAGTACTTAATTAATTTTTTTATTCCGGTTTCTGGCACAATTTTAACGCTTTTTCCGTTTTGCACGATAGTTTGGGCTGAAATCATTCCTGCTTGCAACTCAGCAATCTTTACAGGCTTTCTCATCAAAACCTTTGACAAAGTATACAGCTTGAACAAGAGGTATACTCCGATGAACAGCCCGAGAAGCCCGACAAACTCTTGTGCTGCAAGCTCCCCATTGAACCACAATCCAAGGAAAAGGAGCACAGCTGCCAAAACAAGCCTTGGTTTTTTTGGAATAAGGGCTATGGCAAAGAGCAGCGGCAAGATAGCCAACTGTGTTATGTTTGCCATTGCAAGCAGGGGGCTTAGGCCAACAACTGCTGCTGCAAGCTCAAGCGCCTGGACAACCATTGTTTTGAGGTCCTGCTTGAATTTCTCTTTTTGCAAGCTATTTTTCATCAGTCTTGCTGCCGCCAATGCCGCACCGTATGGCAGCATTGCAAAAAGGCTGAACACGAAGAGGCTAAGCGGAAATATTGGCAGGGAAATCGGTTGAAAGAAAGGAATGCTTATTATCCCAAGCCTTGCAAGGATTGCAGGGTTCACACTATTCAGGGCGGCTAGGCCTGTGAACACCTTTACGTCGCCGCCGGCCCAGACGCCTGCCTTGTAGAGAGCGTAGGACAAGGCAAAGGTTGTAGCAGTTACAGCAAGGGAAACGCCAAAAATCATTGCGTCTGATGCAATGATTGCCCACAAAGCGTGCCCTGCCAAGCCCAGCAAAACCATTCCGTATGTAACCCAATTGCTTACAAGCCTTTCCTTGAAGTCAGTGTATGTGCCATAGGCCAGGGCTGCGATTGAAACAAAAAAGAAAAATAGGTAAGGGGTCATAACCAGAAACCCCTTTTTCAGGTCTGAAGCAAGGATGCAATGGTGTTTGCCCTATAGTCAAGGACTTTTCCCTGCGCTGTCTGTGCCACCGAGCTTATGCCGTCAACAAGCACTGCTGCAATGATTGCCAGGATTACCCCAAACAACGCCAGCAGCAAGTACTCTATTGCCACCTGTGTTCTCTCGTCCATGGAAAACACTTGTGTTTATTTATGGGCAGCCAACTGCGGTGGATTGAAGTGCACTGCACATTGCCATATCGGCTTGACCTGCTGCAGGAGTGACTCCGTCTGCCTGCATTGCATCACAGTCCCAGGTTACGCCACCTTCAATGAAGTCACAGTCAGCTTGACATACAGCGAACAATGAGTGGGAAGCGCATCTTGTAACTGCTGCCGGGTTTGGTGTTGTCGTTGGTATTCCTGTTATCAGCGCTATGACGATTGCTGCTACGAGCACTGCTCCTCCGATTAGCAACAGGTACTCTAACGCACCTTGGCCTTTTACATCCATTCTTTTTGACCTCCTTTTTTTAATGTATTCTATTTAACTTTTGTAATTTATAAACGTTTCTCTTTTACGGTCCCACTGCGCTCTCTCCCGCGGCTTTTGCTGCCTGCGTGGCAGCATTCTTCAGCAGTACGCCGACAATGCTTACAACAACGATTGCGCCAGTTATAAGTATAAGCAGTTCAATGCTGCCCTGTGCCCTTTTCTCTTTCCAAAAACCCATTTTTTTTTCACCTTATACCTTAACCCCTCCGATTATCATGCCTGAGGCAAACAAGGCTAGGTAATAGCATATAAATGCTACTAATAGGAGAACTGGGATGTATATAAGGCTTTTGTTTACTTTCCCCTCCCTTGTAAGTGAAATCATTAACCCTGATGCAGTAACTTCTATTATCAGGTAAATCTGCATTAGCATAACTATAAGGTCCCTTGTCGCAATTGCCTCAACTACAATTGCTTTGCTAGTTGCAATTCCGGCCGAGGTCTCGATAAGAAGCTGTACAACGGTTGTAACCATTCGCATAATTACTGGGGCAACCACGCTTCCCGCTGTGACAATGAAGATTACCTGCAGCATCGTCCCGCTTATTCTTTCTTTGGTTATTCTGTGCATTGCCCTCACATCGTCGGCGATGTCATCCAGAATATCAGCAAGCCCTGCCCCTGCCTTTATTGCGTCGTTTATTATTGCAATTGTCCTCTTCACAAGCTTTGAGTCAACGTTTCTTGAAAAGCTATTAAGGCTGTCCTCAAGGTTTTCTCCCTCCTCCATCTTCCTCAAAACATTTTCCATCTCCTTGCTCAAGGGGCCGTATTCCGATGTCGAGATTTCCCTCAAGGCATACTCGTAGGTTCCGCCTGCCTTAAGCGTGTCGGCTAGCTGCTTCAACGCGTCAGGCAGGGCTTCCTCTATTGCGTTTATTCTCTTCATTGCAAGGAGGTAGGGGTAGCCAAGCATTACATCTATTACGACGAGGAATATCACCAGTGAGACAAGGGGCGAAATCGCAAGATGCAACAGTGCGATTAAGCCAAATGTCGCAATTGCTGCACAAAGGGAAAGGGCTGTCGAAATCAGCATCCACAACTCGGCTGGCATCTTGAACTTTATGTCTTTGAGCATTTTTTTGTATTTTTGGAAGAACTTAAATCCCTGTACCGTTCTCTTATCCATTTTCTTACACCCTTGGCTGGCTGTTCTTTATGTAAAAGAGGAACAGCCCCAGCATAAATGGTATTATTACAATATAGAGTGCTGCCATGACCGGAATCGTGAGTGGAAGCATCTGAAAGCTTGGCATGACTTGCTTGAGCGGGCTGTTTCTTATGCTGCCCAAAATTGTTATCATCACAGGCATGACTATTGCGCCAAAGATAAAGATTACACCGAAGAAATTCATTCTCTGGCCAAACTCGCTTACTGCCATCCTCAGGTCAAATGAGACGTCGTCCGCTATTTCATTCATGCTCTCGCTTAGGTTTCCGCCTGTTTTCAACGCCCTAATGATGTGGATTATCGCATTCCTCAATGCCTTGCTCTGCGTCCTCAGGGCGAGGTGCCTCAGAGCGTCCTTTGTGTCTGTTCCCTCTTCTACTTCTGTTATTACCCTGGCAAATTCCTCGCTTAAGGCGCCATAGCCCGCGGAGGCAACCGCCTGAATGGTCCTGTACAATCCAATCCCTGCCCTTAGCTCGGTTGACATATGCCTTAATGCGAACGGAAGCTCAATGCTTACTTCATTGCCCCTTGCAACCGCCCTTTGCCTTGGCACCATAAAGGATATTACTGCGGTTATAACAAATGCCAGTACTGAAATAATCAGTATTGCAAGAACCCTTGTAACCATTTCAATTTGGAGATAGGTGAGCACGGCTGAAGACACCAGCAGTGCAACAATGAAAGCCACTGTAGAGCCAGCCACAGTTAGGGCAAGGTATTGCCTGCTACTATAGTGCATGTTTGCACTGTAAAGGTAGAAGCTCAGCATTTCCATTTCAGGGAACCGGCTAATGGTTTTTGCAACAGGCTTAAGTATCCCCTCAAGTTTGACGTACACCCCTGCGAGGAACTTAATCATTTTGCTTTTTACTTCCCTCAGCTCTTCAATGGTCTGAATTTCTATTTTTGCACCCATTCCCTCTGCAATAATGCCCCTAAGCTCCCTTAGTGTGCCGCCGACTTCTTCGAATTCCACGCCCTCTTCCCTGTATTTCTCCCGCATCCTTTTTACAATTTTTTCAACCTTTTCCATGTCAATTTCAGTTTCGGCTGGCTCAGCTACCTCAGCTTTCTTGAACCTTGGCTTTTTTCCCTTTTCCAGAATAATTTCCTTCAGCTTATCCACTTCAGCCATTTTTTTTAACCACCCTTTAAAAGAAATTGCTGTGTTGCCTTTTTTACCTCACGCAATTCCCTAATGCCCTTCTTCTGCAGCTTTTCAAGGAACAACTTCCTTTGCCTCCAATTTTCCTCAATTTCTTTCCTGCTTAACCCAGTAAAGTCCTGCAATATTCTAATGTATTTGATTGGAACGTTTGTCCTCTCAATGGTGTCTTTAACCGGGTCCCTTAGGAAAATTGTTTGTGTCTGCGCCCTCTTCAAAAGAACACCGCTTACCTCCGCAATCTCAGCAATCCGCCTTATGGTTCCCTTTCTCCTGTCGTGAATCTTGTGCTCTACAATTATCAAGTCAAGCCCTGACAGCATCACTTCCGGAACGTTCATCGGCGGCGAGGTAACCCTCACAATCGTTTCCTGCGGGCTGTTTGCGTGGATTGTTCCCATACAATTTGAAACGATTACCCCGTTTGCGATATAGTTGTGGTTGTATTCCACAGTCAAATCATAAACATAGCCGTCAAACGATTCCTCATCAACAGAAACAATCTCTTCAAATCTTGTGTCTGATTGAGCCA
>JAUWWX010000143.1 GCA_030616665.1 archaeon
CAAGAGCAGACGTTCCCTTGGATGTCTGCAAGGAGATGAAAAAGGCTGGCTGCAGGCTTTTGTGCGTTGGCTTTGAGTCAGGCAGCCAGAATGTGTTGAATGATGTGAGAAAGGGTAATACCCTAGGGAGAATGCAGCGCTTCATGCAGGACGCGAAGAAGGCAGGCATTCTTGTTCACGGCTGCTTTATGGTTGGAAACCCCTGCGATACTGTGGAAACGGTTAGGGCCACGATAGAGCTTGCGAAGGCTTTGGGGCCTGACACAGTGCAGTTTTTCCCAATAATGGTTTACCCTGGCACTGCTTCGTATGACTATTTCAAGGAAAGGGGCTGGCTTGTTTCCACTGACTACGAAAAGTGGGTTGATGGAAGGGGCTGGCACAACTGCATGGTAAGCATGCCTGGCTTGTCGAACAAGGAAATTGTGCAATGGTGCGATACAGGGAGGAAAGAATTTTATTTGAGGCCCAAGTATTTGGCCGCAAAGGTTGTTCAGGTTATAAGGAACCCAAGGGAAGCCAGGAGGGTTGCAAAGGCAGGCAGGACATTTTTCCGATACCTGGTTGAAAAGAATTGATTTTTATGGATTTGGAGAAGAGAATTAAAGAAGGACCGTTGCTTGGCCTGCAAAGGCTGATTAAGATTATTTTCTTTAGGACAGAGGAGTTGATTGGAAAAGCGAGGGCAGAGCTTGCCAGGCAAAGGCACCAAGGCAAGCTTGTCTTGAGGGAAGTGCAGGGAAGCAAGATGTATTTGGATACTAGCGATAAGGGTATTTGCGCAGACCTTTACGCCAGGGGCATAAGGGAGGATTCCGCAACAGTGGAGCTGCAGAAAAGGTTAAGGCCTGGCATGGTTGTTGTTGACATTGGAGCAAATATTGGCTACTATGCATTGATAGAGGCAAGGGTTGTTGGCCAAAAGGGAAAGGTTTATGCAATTGAACCGATTGCGGAGAACGTTACCTTGCTGAATAAGAACATTGGAGCAAACGCCTACGGGAACATTGAAGTCTTTGAGAAAGCGATTGGCGACAAGAGCTGTGAGAAGGAGATCTTTTTGTCAAACAAGTCAAACCTCTCAACCTTCTGCAACAACAAGGCATTGGACATGACTGGCGAAAAGAGAAAGGTCAAGGTTTTGACTCTGGACCAGTTTTTGAAGGGGAAGAAAAGCCCACAGCTTGTGAGAATGGACATCGAAGGATACGAATTTGAGATACTGCAGGGAATGGAGCAAACAATGAAGAGCAGCAAGGACCTGCAGATGTTCATTGAAGTGCACGCAGAGTTCTTGGGAAAGGAAAAGACAAGAAAGCTTTTGAAAATGCTGAAGGCAAACGGCTTCAACAAATGCAGGGTTTTATCTGATTTGCCGACAAGCCTTAAAATCATGGGAAAGCTTCTCTCTAAGAAAGTCGTGCCTGAAAACTTCGATTTCAGCGGAAGCATTGACAGCTTAATTGAAGAGGAAAGGTTCCACAACGGCCTCTACTATCTGTTTGTTGAGAAAACCGGTGGTTTTTAAGGGGAAAAGTGAAGGCGGGCGTAATGAGGGAATTCTATTTAAGGTTAGTGTATATAATATCAAAAGCAAAACAGGTTGTCTTCCAGTCAGAGGAAGCTGGCAGGATTTTGAAGGCTGCGCGGGTGTTTGCAAAGTCGCTGCTGACAGGCTAGAACTGAGGTGCAAAAATGCCAAAACTGGAACACAATGTGCTAATTGTCATGCTGGATACCCTAAGGGCAGACCATCTTGGGTTCTGGGGCTATAAGAGGAATACCTCGCCAAACATTGACAGGTTTGCAAGGAAGGCAGTTGTGTTCAAGAACAACGTGAGCCATGCAGGCCTTAGCAACCCAAGCCTCAAAAGCATTTTTACATCCACTTACAGCTTTGGCAGGAACTTGGAGGCCATGGACCCAAAGCTTGAAACAATAGCATCAGTGCTGAGAGACAACAGCTACTTCACCGGAGCCCTAATCAACTGCTCGCTGGCAGGCAACAAGCTTGGCTTCGCCAAGGGATTTGATGATTTCAGGGAAAGGAGGTTTTGGAAAGACAAGGAAACAGATGCCGAGAGTGTTGCAAAAAGAGCCCTTAGGTGGATAAAGAAAAATAGGAACAGGAAGTGGTTCATGTTCTGCCATATGATGGAAACCCATGGGAATTACAAGCCACCCAAGCCGTTCAACCGCATGTTTGTAAACGACGCTTACTATGACGAAAGCAGGGAAGCGAAGCTGTTGCCGCATTATGTTGGCTTTGGCGGCATCCCCATTACCCAGCAGATTGACGGGATAAAAAAGGTTGACTGGTATATTTCGCAGTATGATGGGGCAATCGCCTATTTGGACTACAGCATTGGAAAGATATTAGAAGGGCTTAAGGGAATGGGTCTTGACAAGAGAACAATCATTGTAGTGGTTTCTGACCACGGAGAAATCATGGACGAGCACGGGCTTTTCTTCTGCCATGGGGCAGCCCTCTATGAGGAAGTAATCCATGTTCCAATGATTGTGAGATTCCCTGGCAAAAAGGCAGCGCAGATAGAGCAGGTTTCAAGAAACATTGACCTGATGCCAACAATTTTGGACTTTCTTGGGATTGCCATTCCAAAACAGGTTAAGGGGCGAAGCCTTTTGCCTTTGGTAAACGGCGCTGTGATGGAAGACTTGCCTGCCATTAGCAAGGTGGATGCCGATATTGGCACAGAGGCTGCAAAGCAGTACTTTGTATCTGTGAGAAAAGGCAATTGGAAGCTTATTAGGACAAGAAGCACTCTTGTCAAAAAGAAAG
>JAUWWX010000119.1 GCA_030616665.1 archaeon
TGAATCGCACAATCATACCCCTTCCGTGCCTCAAAACGTCCTTTGCATACAAGAATGGGGTTGCGACGCAGGCCGTTCCAGAGCCAACGGCATAGGCCAGGGTTCCGCTGCTTACCTGGAACGGGTCATAATAAGGGGTTATGTATACGTCTGTGGCTTGCAGGTAGGTGCACAGCTCTTCCAATGAAAGAAACCTGTTCTCAAATTTCACGTGGTCCTTCAGGTCAAGCTGTTTCACAAGCTTCTTCAGGTAATTCCTGTACCTTTCCCCGCTGTGCTTCCTTACAACAGGGTGGGTTTCGCCAATGACCGAGTACAATGCCTCAGGGTGCAGTTCGATTATCCTTGGCATTGCCCTTATCGCAAAGTGAATCCCTTTTCTCCTGTCCATCAGTCCAAAGGTTGACAAAACCTTCCTGCCCTGCATCCCAAGCTGTTTCTTGGCTTTCTCTGTTTCCCTGAACGGTATATTTGGCACGCCGTGCGGTATGACTGCAAGCTTTTCCTCTGGTATGCCGTACTGCCTCGTAAGAATTTCCTTGCCGTAGCCGCTTATGGACACAATCCTGTCGCTGTTCTCGCAAATTTTTTTCACAACATATTTTCTGTGCCTTTCAATGTCCGGGTTTCCCGGCAAAACGCTGTGGAACGTGGTTACGACCGGCTTTTCAAGCTCCTCCAAAAAGGGGATTATGTACTCGCCGAATTCCCCGCCGAACAAGCCAAACTCGTGCTGCAGGCACACAACCCTGCACCTCTTGCTCTTGTTCAGCTTCTCCGCTGCAATAAGGTATGACTCCTGGTCATCTTGGTCAATCTGCATGCTCACCTCCCTTGGGTAACTGTATGTGTTGTAACTGCTCTCATTCATTGCAGCGATCCTGCACTCGATTCCAGGGTTTTTCTTTTTCTCAATCGAGGTAACAAGGTCTTTGGTGAATGTGGCAATTCCGCATTCTCTTGGCGGATAGCTTCCCAAAAAATAGATCCAGTCGGTTTTCCTCAAAAGACAACACCTAGAAAGGGCTTTCCTTCTTCTTCGGCCGCCTTTCCTCAGCCAGGGCTGCAATAAGCTTTTGGTACAACGCAATGTGCTTGTTTGCAACAATCCTCCAGGTCAGCTGCCTTGTAACATACTTTGCCGCGTTCCTTGCATACCTTTTCCTAAGCTCATCGTGCTTCATGATGTGCGCTATTGCATGCATCAGTTCAACGTCGTCGCCGGGCGGAACGGTCAAGCCTGCCTTGCTGTTCTCAACCTCGGCCTTCAGGCCCTCCATTGCTGTTACCACGCATGGAACGCCCAAGGCAAACGAGTGGGCGAGGTTTCCTGACTGGGAAGCCCTGCTGTAAGGCAAAACCATCAGGTCAAAGGTTGACAAAATCCTGTCGTATTCCTCTGGCGAAAAGCTGCCTGTAATAACCCTAATGCTCTTCATTGCCTTGTTTCGCTGGATTGCCTTCAACAGCTTTGGCTTGTAAATTTGGCCTGAGCTGCTGCCTGGCCTTGCGTCCCCTGCCACAACCAAAACAGCCTTTGGGCCAATCTCTTTCCTTATCCTTGGCCACACTTTGACTACGCGCTCAAAGCCCTTGTTCGGCTCCCACCATCCAATCACGCCAACGACCTTCTTGCCCTGCAAGCCGTATTCTTCCCTTGCCTCCTTTCTTCTTGGCACAATGTCCTTTGCCCCGTGCGGAATCACGTACAGGTTGTCTGGCACCCTGCCAATGTTTATTGGCAGGTTGTTCTTCTGGTATTCTTCGTGTACCACACCCGCATTTGTCAGCTTCAATGCAACGTCCATGTAAATTGCTTCCACCCTGTCAAGCACAGTGTACACGCTGTGGTAGGTAACCACAATTGGAATCTCGGTTTCAACCTTCCACTTGAAGAAAGGCCTCAGCAGGCCTGAACTGTGGTCGTCATCGTAAATGTACATGCCGTACTCGTGCTGTATGTGCACGACATCCGGCTTGATTCTTGCAATCGTGCCAAAAAGTTTCTGGTCCCAGCCAGCTTCGCGTAACTCGTGGTTTTTCTTCACCTTCAAGACAGGGTGCACAAACTTTTTTTTGTGCCTGCCCCTGCAGTCGGAAAACGTAACTATATGTACCTCGTGGCCTTCTCTTCTCAAGGCACGAACCAAATCCTGGCTGTAGGTTGCAATGCCGCAGTGCCTCAGTGGCCAGCTTGTAACCATCACAATTTTCAGTTCAAATCGCCTCTTGACAAACAATCAGCTACATATATTTAACAAGTAACAAGAATTTAAATCTTTGTCAGCCCTGCTACAAGCCCTACTCTCCAATTTAAATTAACTTTTTTACCCCCTTCTTTCCAATGAAGGCAATCGCTTTGACTGGTTCGATTGGCTCAGGCAAGTCAACTGTCCTAAAATTTGTGCGTTCTCTTCGCATTGCCACAGTGGACTGTGACGCCATTGTCTCCAAACTTTACAGGAAAAAGGAAGTGCGGAAAAGTTTGCTCAGGCTTTTTGGCACTGCTGACAGGAAAGAAATTGCCAGCATTGTTTTTGCTTCCCCCTCAAAGAGAAGGAAGCTTGAAAAAGCGCTTCACCCCCTTGTCTGGCGCGAGGTCAGAAGCAGGCTGGCTTCCCTCAGAAAGCAGGGTAAAAAGCTTGCCATTGTCGAGGTGCCGCTTTTATTCGAGGCAAGCTGGGAAAAGCGCTTCGATTCCACAATCTTTGTCACTGCTCCAAAGAAGAAATGCATGCAGCGCTTAATCGCGAAGGGCATGCCAAGAAAGCAGGTCCTGCTAAGGTGGAAAGCACAGCTTATCCCAAGGAAAAAGATTAAAAGCGCTGGGTATGTAATTGATAACAGCGGCAGCCCTGCCAAGACAAGGCAGCAAGTTAAGGGGTTGCTGTTTGAGTTGAAAAAGCAATGAGCGAAAAAGTTGTTGTCTACCCTGGCACGTTTGACCCAGTTACCTTTGGTCACTTGGACGTGATTGAGAGGGCTCTGCGATTGCTCGACCGCGTTATAGTTGCGGTTACCACAAAGCCTGATAAAGAGCCCCTTTTCTCCTTGAGGGAAAGGCTTGAACTGCTTGAGCAGTCCAGCAAGGGGATAAATGGCGTTGAGGTTGACAGCTTTTCTGGCCTGCTTGTGGACTATGTAAAGAGCAGAAAGGCCAAGGTGGTTTTGAGGGGCCTGAGGCAGTTGTCAGACTTTGAGGCAGAGTTCCAGCAGGCAACCATCAACAGAAAGCTTGCCCCTGGCATTGAAACGGTTTTTGTTGTAACAGGCGCCAGGTACTTTTACTTGAACAGCACAATGGTCAAGGAGATTGCCTCAATGCACGGCAGGATAGACTGCTTTGTCCCCAAGCCGGTTGAATCCGCGCTTGGGAAAAAGTTTGGCTCAAAAAGGAAATCGGTTTAAATCAAGCCAATTCTAGTTCAGCCAAAAAAGAAATCCATTTTAAAAAAGCCAATTCTTTTAAATTCTTTTTTTATGGAAAGCTTTTTAAACTAGGAATACATCTTATATACA
>JAUWWX010000035.1 GCA_030616665.1 archaeon
GGGGACTGCGTTGACGGCATTGGCATTTACCCAAACCAGTTCAACGAACTGAGCATCAAGGATATAAACCAGCAGTACAGTGAATTCAGCAGGCTGGTAATGCAGGTTCCAGAATACATCGAGGTTGTGATTATCCCAGGTCAGCATGACGCCGTAAGGTGGGCCGACCCACAGCCAGCCATTCCAAAACAGTTTGTGCCAGAGCTGTATGAAAGGGGCAACGTGCACTTTGTTGGCAGCCCAAGCTGGGTTGAGATTGAGGGATTGAAGGTAATGCTTTACCACGGCGGAGCACTGCACGACCTAATTGGAAGCATTGGCTTTCTGAATTCGCAACAGCCGGAAAAAGCAATGATTGAGGCATTAAAGAAGCGTGACATAATGTCAACCTATGGCATGAAACAGCCCTATGTGCCAGAAAGGGAGGATTTCCTCGTTGTAAAGGATGTGCCTGACCTTGTTTACATCGGAGACATGCACCACAATGCATATGGCAATTACCGAGGAACAACAGTAATAAACAGCGGCACCTGGCAGGCAAGAACAGACTACCAGGTAAAGCTAGGGAATGTGCCAACCCCAGGAATAGTGCCATTGTATGAGTTGAGCACAGGAAAAATAACCGAAAACCATTTTGTTAAAACAGGAGGTAGACCAAATGAAGCTTGATATTGAGGTTGAGGCAAAGCCTGCTGTAAAAAGGTACTATGACAGCATTATTGCAGAGGTTGAACGACAACTGAGTGTTGCAGAAAAGGCAAAGGCAACGGGCTTTGATGTAAGCAGCAGCATTGAGTCAAAGCCTGTTGCAGACCTGGCAGACAGGACAGAAACAATCATCGGGCCTGTTGGCATTGCCAGCCGTTATAGAGAGGTGTTTGAGGAAAAAAAGGGTGACAGGCTTGAGGCAATCTTTCAAATTTTTAAGGAAATATTAGAGCAGAAATGGTGCAAGATTGAGGATGAAAGCAAAAGGGTTGAGCAGGCAATAAAGACAGCCCTTGTTTTGAATACAGAGGGCGTTGTGGTTGCGCCGCTGGATGGCGTTCCAAAGGTTGAGATAAACAAGAACCCGGATGGCTCAAGATACATTGATATCTATTATGCTGGGCCAATAAGGGCTGCAGGCGGAACAAGTCAGGTGCTGCCGCTGATTCTTGGGGACTACGCCAGGAATATCCTGGGAATTGACAAGTACAAACCAACAGACGACGAGGTTGAAAGGTATGTAGAAGAATGCCAAATCTATGACGAGATTGTGACAAGGCAATACAAGCCAAGCGATAAAGAGGTTAGAAAGATTGCCAGGGGCTGCCCTGTCTGCATAAACGGCGAGCCAACAGAGGAAAGGGAAGTTGCAATAAACAGGAACCTGTCAAGAATAGCAAGCAATAGGGTTAGAGGTGGAATGTGCCTTGTTTTGAGCGAGGGCGTTGCATTGAAGGCAGCCAAAATACTGACATTTGCCAAAAGGCTTGGCCTTGACTGGAACTGGCTTGAAGGCATAATAAAGGTTGAAAAATCCGACATCGGGAAAAGGGAGATTAAGCCAAATGAAAAGTTTTTGACAGGCACAGCTGCCGGAAGGCCTATTTTGGCTTATCCCCTAAGGTTCGGCGGCTTTAGGCTAAGGTATGGAAGGGCAAGAAACACGGGGTTAATGGGCAAGGGAATTAACCCTGCAACAATGTACTTGCTTGACGGCTTTATCGCAAACGCCACGCAGATGAAGGTTGAAAGGCCAGGCAAGGCAGCTGGAATGGCACCTGTTGACAGCATTGAAGGCCCTATTGTAAGGCTGCTTAATGGAAGCGTTGTAAAAGCCAATTCACTGGAGGAGGCAATAAAAATAAAGCCGGCTGTTGAAAGGATTTTGTTTTTGGGGGATTTGCTTGTAAGCGTCGGAGACTTTAGGTATTCAGCACATCCACTTGTGCCAGTTGGCTACTGCCCAGAATGGTGGGCAAGAGAGGTTGAAAGGCAATTGGGGGAGAAGGCAAAAGACTTGGCCGGGATATTGAAACAGCCTGAAAGTGTTAATGTGAAGCAGGCGATTGAGCTAAGCGAAAAATACAATGTGCCGCTGCATCCAAGCGGGCTCTTTTATTACACTGGCCTTGACAAGAAGAAATTGCTTGACCTAGCCAGGTTCCTGAAAAAGGGGAAGGGGAAAGGAAGCTCGGTGGAATTTGACAAAGACGAAGAAGGAAAAAAATTGTTTGAACAAATTGGGCTGTGCCACCAGGTTAAAGACAACAAGATTTTGCTGAGGGAAGAGGATTTCCTTGCACTTGAAAAAACCCTTGGCTTGAACAAGGGCATTGAAAAGCTTGAGGAAGCACTTAGGAAAAGCGTTGACATCATCGCTGCATTGAGCCTTGTTTCAGGCATGCAAATTCGCGATTTGGCCGGAACCTGGATTGGAGCAAGAATGGGCAGGCCGGAGGCAAGCAGGCCAAGGAAAATGGTTGGGAATCCACATGTGCTGTTTCCAATCGGCAACGCAGGTGGAAATACAAGGTCAGTAAACAAGGCAATGGAAAGCAAGGGAGAAGGAAAGCAGGGCAGTGTTTCAGTCGAGATTGCCTTGTACAAATGCCCAAAGTGCAAGGCAATAAGGGAGCAGCCATTCTGCAAGCAATGCAATGAAAGGGTAGAAAAGGTAAGCATTTGCCCAAGCTGTGGCAATGTAAGCAATGGCAAAACATGCCCAAAATGCGGCATTGGAACAGAGTGGTTCAGCAGAAGAAGCATTGACCTGCCTGAGCTAATGCACCAGGCAAGAGAAAACTTGGGGGTGAAAACCCCTCAGCTTGTCAAGGCCGTAAAGGGAATGATAAATGAGGGCAAGATAGCCGAGCCCTTTGAAAAGGGCATTCTCAGGGCAAAGCACGATTTGCATGTTTTTAGAGATGCAACTATAAGGTATGAGGCAATTAATGCGCCGCTGACGCACTTCAAGCCCAAAGAGATTGGATTAAGCCCTGAAAAAGCCAAAGAGCTTGGATATGAAAAGGACTGTAGTGGGAAAGCGCTTGAAAGCCCTGGCCAAACAGTGGAAATAATGCCGCAAGACATTGTTGTGGATGAAAAGGCCGGGGACTTTTTTGTAACAGTAAGCAAATTCATTGACGAGCTTCTTGCAAGGTTCTACAAAATGCAGCCGTATTTTAATGCCAAAAGGAAAGAGGATCTTGTTGGGCAGCTTGTTTTGGGCTTGGCTCCGCACACCAGTGCCGCAATTGTTGGCAGAATCATTGGCTTTTCAAAGGCAAGGGCATGCTATGCCCACCCATACTTTCATCAAACCAAGCGTCGTAACATCGATGGGGATCAGGATAGCCTAATGCTTTTGATGGACAATTTGCTCAACTTTTCGCACAGTTATTTGCCTGGAAGCAGGGGAGGAAGAATGGACGCACCACTTGTCTTCACTGTTGCGTTGAATCCAACAGAAATAGACAATGAGTGCTACGAAATGGAAACCTGTTGGCAATATCCAATAGAATTGTATGAGAACGCCCAAAAAATTGTTCAGGCAGACGTTGAAGGCATTGAAAGAATTGGGGGCATTGTTGGCAGGGAAGGCCAGTACAGCGGCTTTGGTTTCACACACCTCACCACAAGATTTGACGCTGGCCCAAAAACTTCCAAATACGTGCAATTGACAACAATGGAGGGAAAGCTTAGGGCACAAGCAAGGCTACAAAGCATAATTGAAGCAGTTGACGACAAAGACGCTTTGGAGCGAGTTATGATAACGCATTTGCTGCCGGACATTATTGGGAATGCGAGGGCCTTCAGCAGGCAGAAGTTTAGGTGCACTAACTGCAACGCCAAGATTAGGAGGATTCCGCTTGACGGGAAATGCCCAAAATGCAGGCAGGAAAGAATCATCCTGACAGTGAACGAGGGCGGGGTCAGAAAGTATTTGGGAATTGCGAAAAGCCTGGTAGTAGAATTCGAGCTAAGCAGCTATTTGAAGCAGAGGCTTGAATTGATTGAGCAGGAAATAAACAGCCTTTTCCAGAACGAGTAGCCTGAGCAAAAGAAGCTGGTGGAATACGTTTAGGGCCGGCTTTTTCTGGGTTTTCTCTTCTCGGCTTTGATTCTCTTTATCGTCCTGTAGTGCAGCCGTGACATTTTGGCAGTTAGCCTAAAACCCAAACGGGGTTTTACAACATTAACCACTCTACTGTAAGGAAACACTTTCCTTAAAGCTGGAAGGTGAAGGTTGCCTCCAAGAACAAATTTTGGATTTTGGTCACGCAAGCGCTTTATAAAAAATTTTTCCCTTATTGGAAATAACATAAATTCGGTTAACCTTTTGTATTTCCTGCTTACTTTTTTGCCTGATTCAAGCGCCTTATCTTGCTTTTCAACCCTGTCAACAACATGTTTCTCTACCCGAGAAGACGAAAAAGGCAGAACATCCACATCTAGTTCCATTAAAAAGTCAAAAATCTTATCCATGAAAGCCACTTCGGCGCTTTTGTGGGGTTTGATAGGGAAGCCACCGTGTCTTGCCAGCCACCTGTTTATTAGAAAGTCAAGCTGCTTCTTGGAGACTTCAAGGGAAACAGTATCCCCCTTCTTTAGCCCCTCATCCCTAAGAGCATCTATTACCTTCTTTGCGATATCCAAGCCCTCGTGTTTGTATGTTATAAGAACAGGCCAGTCTTTTTTCTTCATAGAAAAAGAATTGGTTGGAAGAAGTATTTTAAGGTAGCCTTAGGCGCAAAGCAGCTCTTTTTCCAATGCCTTTTGCAGCTTCTTGGCGTCAAAACCCAGCTTTATTAAAGTTGTTGTGCCCCTGACGCCCTTTCCACTGGCAGTTGTCAAAAGAAGGCCGTATGTTTCAAGCTCGTTCACATATTCGCGAAACCACCTGCTGCTTACAACATGTTCACTCATGCCTGAGGCAATCCTCTCGTACTCCCTGTAAGCATCCCCTGAAAAAAAAATGCCTTCTTCCCTGCTTCCATTGAGTTTGCCAAAGCCCTTTCCCTGCAAAGTCATCAATGAGATGGCGTACAAGACAAGCTGCTGCTGCTTGGGCAGGGTTTCAACCATGTGCAGGGTTACCTCCTGTTCAACCCTGCTTTTGGCCATTCTTACGTGGACATCGCTTACGCTGCCCATGTTGTGCCTTTCCGCCTCTTCTCCTGCTCGAAGCATTAGCATTACTGCTGCTCTGGCATCACCGGTCTCTTGTGCTGCAAGCGCAGCTGCAAGGTTTATTGCTGATTCCTCTACTGTGTTGGGCCTGAAAGCCATTTTTACCCTGTCTTGCAAAATTGCCTTCAGCTCATCTGCATTGTATGGCGGGAAAACCATTTCCCGCTGCATCAAAGCACTCTTTGTCCTAGCATCTAATTTGTTTTTGAAGAACAAGTTGTTGCTTATTCCAATTAGCGAAATGCCGCCATGCTGCAATTCGTCGTTTGACCGCGTCAACGCATAGATTAATTCGTCTAAATCGCGTACCTTGTCTATTTCGTCCAAGACAAGAACCAACTGCTTGCCTTTTTCTGCGTAATGCAACAACTTTTCGTAGACAAACGCGTTGCTGTAGCCAATGAAGTCCTTTGTTGGGCAGAACTTGCTAAGGGCCTTTAGGATGACCTTGTATTTGCTGTTGTGATTTCTGCAGTTAATGTATGCAAAGTCTACCTGGCTGTTGTTTTGCGAAATGAATTCACACAGCTGCGACATGACGTGGTTTACAGTAACTGTCTTGCCAGTTCCCACCTTGCCGTACACGAACAAATTGTCTGGCTTTGTGCTCTGCAATGCAGGGGAGACAACTTCTGAGATCTGCTCTATCTGCTTGTCCCTGAAAGGCAGTCTTTGTGGCGTGTAGTGGGGCGTTATTATGCTTCTGTTTGAAAAAATGCTGCTTTTCTCAAGGTGCCTCTGGAACACGTTTTCATGAATCTGCTCTTGAATCAATGTAACCCCCCCACAAATTTGTCTAGCTGGGAAAAATTTTTAAAAAAAATTGGAAGCATAACTATTATGTCCCTTCAATTAAAAAGCCTGTCCAATTGAGAAAGCAAACCCTTTCTTGCAAGCTGGATTTGCTTTTCTTACTTTGGAAACGGCTTCTTTTGGTTGGAACAGGATTTTCTGGCCGGAAAGAAATTATGTAGTTTTGCCCAAGCGAACCTTTTTAAAAAAGATTTGTAGCAAAATTACTTACAATTGGAATCCGGGGGTGTAAAATTAAATGGCTTTTTTGGAGAAGGTCTTGCGTAAAGAGGAAGGAATTGACATTGAGGACTTTTTGAACAATCTTGATGCTGACGATGAAACAATCTACGAGGAAGCAGACGCCTTTGTAAAGCCCATTACCCTTGCGACAGACGCGGACGTGGAAGGCGTGGTAAGCGAGGCAAAGGCAGGCAACATAATTTTGCTGAACATAGGCGATTTGAGCAGGAGAAATGCAATAAAGTTGAAGGAATTGGTTACAAAGATAAAGTCAGGTGTTGATGACATTAACGGCGACATTGCAAGAATAAGCCAGGACAGGGTTTTGGTGACGCCAAGCAAGGTAAAGATTATCAAGAAGAAAGAAACGCAGTGAACCTGTGGGCAACTAGTCCAGCAAGGAAAGAATTAAAAAGAAAAAAACCTAATGAGATAGCATGGTTAGAACGCCTAAGGGTTCAAAAAGCGCGGGATATGGATTCGGAGGGCGAAGACGCAGAGAAAAAAAGACGGTAGCGCAAAAGCAAGCCGAAGCATCCGGAAGACTACTTAGGTCAATGATAGAAAAGCGTGTCAGAGAAGACAACCCGCGAATGAATGAAAAGCAGATTAAGCAGGAAGTTAAAAGAAGAATGACTGAGCGAAAGCAGGCAAATACCAGCGGCGGAGAACTACACTTCGGGAGGTATTACTGAGGGCACGCCCCGCTGGCGTTGTATCCATTACCTGAATCAAGCATCTTTTTATACTAATTTAACACATAATTAGGTTAGCATGTTTGTAGGCAACCCAGTTTTCCCGATTAGTTTCCAGCTCGAGCAGGTTGCAGCGCTTGTTGACGAAATACTGGGCAAAAAGAATTGGCGCAATTTTGAAAAAGGCGAAATAAAGCTTGTTTTAACACCATTCTACCTGTTTTACTATGATGCGGGCTTTGAAGACAAAGGCAAGCCAAAAAAGGAAACAAAGCACGGCAGGCTTGCCCTAAACGCGGAAACCGCTGAGCTGAGCCAGCTCATGTCTGACGCAATGCCACCGGAAGCAGAGTTAGTGAAAGAGCTGCCTGATAGTTACCCACTAATAGTAAGAAAGCCAATCTTCTCAAAAAAGGAAGCGGAAAAGGTTGCATTGCTTAAAACGGCCTCACTGCTTGAAACAGACAGGAAAAACATTGTCCTGACCTCTTTTGAGATGGTTTACTACCCGATATGGATAGCATTTGTAACAGTTGAGGGCAAAACCTACGAGCTTGAAATAAGCGCTGTAACTGGACAGTTGTTTGGCGAGGAAAAGGTTCCAGAAAGGGAAAAGGGCTTTGTTGAAATAACAAGGGAAACCCTGGATGAATTGAAGCAGCCCGGTGCCTGGATCAAGTACAGCAGGGAATTAGCTGATTTGACTTCTGACAAGCTGTCAGGCCCAAAAGAACCTGGCTCTTGGAAAGGGTCTGCAATAATGCACAAGCCAGGTTTTTGGGTAAGCATTGCCTTGCTGATTGCCTTGCTTGCCATAAGCCTCTACTTTTAGGCGGGACAATGCCTTTACCTGACTTGGCCCTCGATAGGGCAAATCCACTCTTCAGGGATATTCTCTGATTTAATGGCCTCTAGGTCCTCCGTCAGCCTCTGGGGATTCCACC
>JAUWWX010000112.1 GCA_030616665.1 archaeon
CGATTCGGCTGCATCCTCGACAAGTCGCAGCCTGTTTTCTTCCGCAATCTCCTTAAGCCTGCCTATATCCCTTGCAGGCATCCCGCCATAGTGCATTGGGATTATTGCGGCAGTCTTTTCATTTATCCTTTTTTCCACGTCCTCTGCGTCAAGTGCATAGGTTTCTTGCTCAACCTCTGCAAAGACAGGTTTTCCGCCCGCGGCAACAACCGCGTTTGCAGTTGAGATAAACGTAAACGATGGCACTATGACTTGCTTTCCCTTTACGCCAAGTGCAAGCAGGGCAGCGTGCAATGCACTAGTGCCTGAGTTGAATGCCAGGACATGCCTTGACCCTGTGTATTGCTCAAGAGCTTTTTCAAACTGCCTGATTTCAGGGCCCTCTGCCCAACTACTGCCTCTTTTGAGAATGCTTTCAATGGCTTCTAAGTCCTTTTTGTTATGGTAAATCCTGAACAACGGCACTTTCCACTCCATTTTACCGCTCACCCCCAACGCTCTTTACAACTCTTGCCGGGCAGCCGAACGCAACAACATTTGCCGGAATATCACAGTTGACAAGACTATGTGCCCCAATTACGCTGTTTTCGCCAACCGTAACGCCAGGCATTATGGTGCAGTGAGACCCAATCCTGCAGTTCTTTTCCAGCACAACTCTTCCAGCCTTTCCGTCAATCGTTGACTCGCTGTAAATGCTGCAGTGTGAGCCAACCTGAACACCTTCGCCAATCTCAACACTGTTCTTCGCATTAATGTAGGTAAAGGCCCCAATATCCGTTTTCTCGCCTAGCAATAGGCCCTCCTTGTGCTGCACAACCCAGTTGTACTTTGTAAGCTTGCCTTCCTCTATTTTCGGGTACTTCCAATTCTTGAATCGTTCCCCTTCCATTTCATCACCTAAATGACTCTTTTCTGCAAAAGCGCCGGGCTGATTTCAACGCTCTCCAAAACCCTTACAATCCTTTTGCTTGCGTTTCCGTCCCCGTAAGGGCTTTTGCATTTTCTGCAGTATGCAATGAACCTCTTGTCAAACAAAGCCTTCTCTACTGCATCCTTAATTTCCTCTTTGCTGTGCCCAACATCAATGATGTTTGCCGAGCGCTCCCTTCCTTTCTGCCTAGTTCCGATGTTCACCACCGGCAGACCGAATGAAGGGCTTTCTATAATCCCACTGCTGCTGTTCCCGACCATGACGCCAGCACAATTCATCAGGCCCAAAAAGGACTCGTGGTCCAGATTTTTGAAAATCTTTATGAATGGAAGCGCCCTGTAGCGTTCAATCACTTCAATAATTTGCCTTCCGCCTGCATCGCTGTTCGGGTAAATCACCACCGCCTGCTGTCCCAGTTCCTTCACGGCCTCCATTGTCTCCTTGACCTGGGCAGCCGCGTTTTTCGGCTCGGTCGTAACGCTGTGCTGGACAACCAGCACAATGGGCATTTTTTCATCCAAGCCGAATTTTTTGCACGTTTCCCTCCTGCTTGGAAAATTCCCTGCACAAATCGAGTCAATGCCAGGGGCGCCAACTACGTGAATCCTCCAAGATTGTTCACCACTTTTTTCAATCCTTTCAGCGCTCTTCTTTGTTGCAGGGAAATGGATGTTTGCAAACTTTGTGATAGACGGCCTGAAAATCTCATCCAAGCCACCGCCGGCGAAATCCCCCCCATGCAAGTGTGCAATCGGGATGTTCATGCAGGATGCCGCAACCGCTCCTGCAAATGCCTCCATCCTGTCACCAAGCAAAACAATGATGTCGGGCCTGATTCTTTCAAAGCAGTTTGAAAAGTCCGTGATTGCCTTTCCAATTGACTTGGCCATTGCTTCGCCACTATCCCTGTCAAAGAACACAGGCAATTTTGCGTCAGCAACAAAGCCGTCTTTTTCAACATCTTCAGCGGAATTGCCAAAGCGGTTCAACAAATGCATGCCTGTCACAACCATCTGCAGTTTGAGCCTTGTGCTTCCACTTATTTCAGCCAGCAAAGGCTTAAGCAGGCCGTAGTCGGACCTCGTTCCTGTCAAAACACAGACCTTCTTCATTGCAAATCACCCAAAAGAATCAATTCACCCTTTTTTATACCCCTTTTGGCCTCTTTTCCAAGCACCATGCTAACGAGCGCAGGGCTCAGACCTGTTCCAGGCCTTTTTGCAGAAAGCATTTCCTTTGTTACCCTTGTTCCCTTCTCGAGGTCAACGGCTGCAACAATGCTTTTCCTGGCATGCTTCATCATTCCAACCTCTGACTCTGCAGGACTTTTTTCGCAACTGCCCAACGCAAGCTCCGCATTCCTGATGCTTTCAACCATTTCCCTGAACTCATCCTGCTCAAGTGACGCCTTGTGGTCAGGCCCTGGCAAGCTTTTGTCAAGTGTGAAGTGTTTTTCAATTACAACCGCGCCAAGCGCAGCAGCCATAACAGGCACAGTGGTGCCAGTAGTGTGGTCTGAATAGCCAACAAGGCAGTCCAGCTCCTTTTGCATGGCCTTCATTGCCCTGAGGTTAACCTCGTTGAATGAACACGGATAGTTTGTGGTGCAGTGAAGCACAACAACTTTTCTGTTCCCTGTTTTGTAGATTACTTCAAGGGCATCTTTTACCTCTTTCATTGTGGACATACCCGTGCTCAGGATTATGGGCTTTCCCTTCAGCGCAACCTCTTCAAGGAACGGCAAATTTGTCACGTCGCCGGAGCCAATTTTGAAGGACGGAACAAGCTTGTCCACAAAGTCAAGCACTTTAGCGCCTGTGTGGGGCGTTGCAAGGAAGAGAATGCCTTTTTCGTCGCAATATTCCTTAAGCTTCTCAAAGTCTTCCAGCCTAAGTTCGTATTTTTTCAGCATTTCACGCTGTGTTTTCTTGCCAAGGCTTTTTTCCTGGTAGCCAGCCATCTCGGCTTTTTCTGTAGCCAGGTCCTCTGACTTGAACGCCTGGAACTTTACCGCGTCAGCGCCTGTCAAGGCGGCTGCATCCACCAGTTTCTTTGCCAAGGCAAATTTTCCGTTGTGGTTCACGCCAGCTTCTGCAATAATAAAGCAGGGCCTGCCTTTCCCAACTTCCCTTGTTCCGATTTTGATGTTTTCCACCACAATCACCTAAAACTTTGAAGTGCATTTCGAGCAGAATGGAATTTTGTCCCTTTCGCCTTTTCCAAGAATTTCCCTAAAAGAATTCATTTTCTCGCAGGTCCAAATTTCCTTTAAGCTACTTTCCTCCAAGTCGCCGACCTTCATGTAGTTGTCAAAGTCGCCGCAGCATGCAGTAACCGTGCCGTCCCAGTTAATGCTAAGCTTTACCATTACTTCATTGCATCTCCAGTTCCTTACGGTGTTTTTTTCACGCTTTGCCGCCATTTCATTTGCCTTCTGCCTCTCAAAAAGGGGTTCTGCTCTCTTTATCCCTTCAAGCCTTTCAAGCGAGGTATACCAGTGGTCAACCCTGTCAACAACCGGCTGCCATTTCTCGTAAAAGCTTTTGATTTGCTCATCGCTCTCATCCAGGACTGTTGTCGTTACTTGAATAAATAGCTTGTTAGAGTTCCTTTTCCTCCTTTCCTCAACAAGTCTTTTTATATTATCCTGCAGCATGCCATAGCAGTTGCTGTTTCTCATCAGCTCGTATTCCTCTTTTGTGGTTCCCTGAAAGGAAAAAATTATGCTATCAAGCCCTGAATCAAAAACAGCCCGAATCTTTTCATCATCCAATAACAGGCCGTTTGTACTAAGGTGCGTAAGCAACCCCTTTTTCTTTGCATAAGAAACCATCTCAAAAACTTTCTCA
>JAUWWX010000041.1 GCA_030616665.1 archaeon
ATGGACCTTCAGTCCTATGAAACGTTTGACGTGAAGAAGCCAGCCGAGATTTCTGGCCTGGCAAGCGGCGTTGAGGTCGAGTACATCAGGTGGGGCAGCCAGGTAAAGGTTCTGAGGAAGAAGGGAAACTGATTCCAACTGCTTTCTAATGCCAAGGCGCTGAGAAAGAAGGGAAACTGATTCTATACCGCCAATTCCAACAATTTTCTGGAAATAGTTATCTTCCTCAAGTGCGAAATTCTGGTTGGATGCCAATTCCCTTATTCTCTTTTCAACCCTTTTCCGGCAATAGTTATCTTTATTAATTGCGGATTCTATTTTATATTCAATTAACTTTTAGCGGAGGGTGTTTATGGCTAAAGACGTGATAAAGGAAGGAATGACTTTTGCCCTGGGCGTTATTAGAATCAGCGGCGAGAATTTCAACAGGATAATGAAAAGGCTTGAGAAAAGGAACAAGCTCAGTTCAAGGGAAGGCGAGAGGATGGTCTACAAGTGGTTTGCTGACCAGCAGAGGCAGCTTGAAAAGATGCGGAAAAGAATGAGGAAGGAGGCCCTTAAGACAAGGCTGTACAGCAGCAAAGATTTGGCTGAATTGAATAGGGTAATAAGGAATCTTTCAAAGCATATAACCGCATTGGAAAAGAAGAAGAAAAAGGCAGAAACAGAGGCCAAAAAGAAAAAGAAAGCAGCGCTGAGGAAGAGGACTTCAGGGAAGCGCAAGGCAGCGAAGAAAAAGGCAGGAAAGCGCAAAAAGGCAAAAAAGAAGAAAAGATGAGGTTTGAATGCTTAGCTTTCTTGAGACGCCGGGAGACATAAAAAGGTTCCTTGAAATAATGAGGGTTTTCCTCAAGTACGGCTGGGAGACCAGCAAAGAGATGAAGGGCATGAAGGAACGTTTTCCGTTCCTCAGCAGGCTTGAGGGAAGCTATGAAGGCGGCAAAGAGATTCCTGGGCCTGTAAAGCTTAGGAAGATTTTTGAGGAGCTTGGGCCCACGTTTATCAAATTCGGGCAGATGCTGAGCACAAGGCCTGATTTGGTAAAGGAAGAGTACATTAATGAGCTGAAAAAGCTGCAGGACGAGGCGCCGCCCTTTGACTTTGTTGAGGTAAAGCACATCGTAAAGAATGAGTTGAAGAAGCCTATTGACAGCATCTTCAAGCGCTTTGAAAAAAAGCCTGTTGCCGCAGCCTCAATTGGCCAAGTGCATTTGGCAGAGTTGCATAACGGCAAAAAGCTTGCTGTCAAGGTGCAGAGGCCTGACATAGAGCACATAATTGCGGAAGACCTGAGGATAATCCACTTCATTGCAGGTCTCGTTGAAAAGAGCATTAAGGAAACACAGTACTACAACCCTACAAGCATTGCCGATGAGTTCGCTGAAACCATAAGGAAAGAACTCGACTACAATATGGAAGCAAAGAACGCGGAGCGCTTTGCAATAAACTTCAAGCACGACCCAAATGTAAGGATTCCGAAAGTTTACTGGGAATACACCCGCAGGCGGGTTATAACGCTTGAAAGGGTTAGGGGCAAAAAAATAAGCGAGTTTTACAACTACAAGAACAAGGCGCTTAAGAAAAAAATTGCCAACACATACATTGACTGCTTTTTCAAGCAGATGCTGCTATACGGATTCTTTCAAGCTGACCCACACCCGGCAAACATTTTTGTCTACATACAAAAAGGCAAGCCGATAATAAGCCTCGTTGACTTTGGCATGGTTGGCAGGCTGGATTACGAGCTAAGGGACAGCTTTGCAGTCGTAATGGTGCTAATAGTTGACAGGAACGTCAAGGGACTGGCAAAGCAGTTGCAGGCAATGAAACTGATTAACAGGCTTGACGACGAGCAGCAGTTTACGCTCGAGCTGGCAGAGATAATCGACTACTTTTACGATGTTAACAGCAACAGGGTTAACCTCGCTGGCTTTGGCAACGCCCTGATTAAGGTAATGGTAAAGCACAAGGTAAAGATTCCAAAGCATTACCTCCTTTTCCTGAGGAGCATTGGGATTGCCCAAGACAGCGTGCAAAGGCTTTACCCTGACATAAACCTTATTGCGAACGCAAGGCCGTACATTGAAAAATTGCTGAAAGAGAAGATGAAGCCTGAGTACATGCTCAGAAGCTTTAGGGAGAACTACTTTGAATTCCAGCGCTTTTTGAGGGATTTCCCAGAAAGCGTTATGAAAATCTTCAAGAAAATGGAGGAAGAAGACTTCAAGGTTTCTGTGGAGGCGGAAACCCTTGACGAGCTTGGGCATTCGCTTTCAAAAAGCAGCAACACTGTGAGCGTAAGCGTGATTGTTGCAGCCCTGATTCTTGCCTCGTCCCTAATGCTGAACTCACAGCTTGAAACCGTGGTTGGCAGCACAGCAGACATTGGCGCTGTTGGCTTTATTGCGGCAATAGTAATTGGCATGCTGATTGTCATGAAGGCGCTGAAAGCCTAGAGGCCTGTTCCAATTCCAAGGGCAAGCAAATCCCTTAGCCTAGAGGCAGGTTCCAACCCCCAATGTCAGCAAGTCCCGCAAGCCTGTTGCAAAGCCCAATGTTGCAACCACGATTTTTATGAATCCAGCCAGGTTTTTGTTTTTTATGTTAGTGTCAACATAGTGCAGTATCACAAGGACCAAGGCAATTTTTACAAAGATGAAAGAGAGTGGAAACAGGTCGAGGAAGAAGCTGCTTAAAGGGTGCTGTTCGCCGCATCTGAAGAACTGCGTTGCAACAAATGTCGCGCTGCCGTCCAATACCTGTGATGCAACAGCAAGCCTGTTCAGGTTGCCTTGGAGGATGCCCCACCCAAGCTTTTTGAAAGTGAAGATTAGGACAACTACAATTGCAGCAACCAATGCAAGTACTGCAAAAACGCCAAGCCATGCCTGGAAGTGCATTAATTCAAACAAGACAACAGGCAGTGCTAGCAAGGCGCCTATGCCGCCAAATGTTTTGTGAAAGCATATGCCAAATTTTTTTGAAATTTTTTTGGCAAGCAGAAGGCAGCCTATTGCTGCAACTGCTATTAGCAGGTAGATGCCTGGCGTCACAAAGTAGTAGGCCATTTCCAGAGGATTCCAACTGCGGGGAAGAAAGTCCAGGTCTCCCAGGACACGCAGAGCAGAGCCGAACAGGATGTAAGGCAGCAAGGCGAGGAAAAACCTGTCATTGAATTTTATGCCGCGCCTGTCAAGCAAAGGAAATATTACGAAGAATGCAAGGAAAAGCATTATGGCTCCGTAGACAAGGTACTCTGCAGGGCCGTAAAGGCCTCTTTCCGCAATTCTTTTGGCAAAAAAATCGTACAAAATTTGGCTAAAATCCATGGGACAAGGAATTTTTAACTACTTAATCCTTTTATATTTTCTTATTATGGGAAAAAAAGAACCGCCACGCAATCTGAAGCAAGCCTTGAAGGGAAAGCTTTCAAGGCGGGAAATGGAAAAGCTGATTACAAGCTTTGACAGCTTGGGAGACATTGCCGTTATCCAAGTGCCAAAGGAATTGGAAAAAAAGGCCAGCCTTATAGGAAAGGCATTGCTCAAATTGAACAAGCATTTCAAGACAGTTTGCATGGTAGCAGGAGAACACAAAGGCCTTTACAGGGTTCAGCCAGTGAAGGTAATTGCCGGAAAGAGGTCAAAGAAAGCCCTTTACAAAGAGAGCGGCTGCGCTTTTTTGGTTCATTTGGGGAAGGTATTCTTCAGCCCTAGGCTAAGCACTGAAAGGAAAAGAATAGCAGGGTTGATTAAAGAAAACGAGGTGATATGCGCGTTTTTTGCCGGTATCGGGCCATTTCCCATAGTTTTTGCCAGGCACAGTAAGATGAAAAAGGCTTACGCCATAGAGCTGAGCCCACAGGCATTCAAAGGACTTCTACATAATATTTCTTTGAATAAGTGCCAGAACATTGTGGAAGCGATTAAGGGGGACGTTAAAAAGGTCGTTCCAAAAAGGCTTCTGGGAAAGTGTGACAGGGTTGTAATGCCCTTGCCAAAGGGCGGAGAGAATTTCCTGTGTGAAGCAATGATGGCACTGAAGCCAAAGGGCGGAGTAGTGCACTTCTACAGGTTTGTTGAAAGGGACAGGGGAGCAGAGCAGCCTTTGAGGGAGATAAAGAAAGCGGCAAAGGAATTGGGGATGAAGACAAGAATCCTTAGGAAGAAAAAGGTTCGCAGTTTCTCGGCAAGCAAGGAGCAAATGGTGATTGACTTTTGGGCAAAACGCTTAAAATAGCATTCCCTTAATTTCTGTTAGCTAGGGGGTTGGAAATGTTTTTGAGGCTTGTTTTTTTGGGGCCGCCTGGAGCAGGCAAGGGCACGATTGCGCAGCGATTGGCGGAATCGCATGGCTTGAGGCAGATTAGCACTGGTGATTTGCTGAGGGAAGAGGCAGCAAAGGGCACACTTCTTGGCAAAAAGGTAAAGGCAATAATGGAGGCAGGCCTGTATGTGGATGACAAAACCGTTGCAGCACTTGTTGAGAACAAGTTGGGGGAGCTTGGCAATGAAAAGGGCTTTATCCTTGACGGGTTTCCCAGGACACAGGCACAAGCAGAGATGCTTGGAGGCATAATGAAAAGGCTTGGCCTCAGGCTTAATGCGGCGCTCGATATCGAGGCACGCGATGAAACCCTTGTTGAAAGGCTTGGCGGGAGAAGGTCTTGCAGCAAATGCGGCAAAGTCTACCACGTGAGGAACATTCCGCCAAAGGAAGAGGGCAAGTGCGATTCCTGCGGAGGGCAGCTTCTTCAGAGGGAAGACGACAAGCCACGCGTTGTCAAGATGAGGCTTGAGACCTACAGAAAAAAGACCGCTCCCTTGATTGAGTATTACAGGGAGAAGGGCTTGCTTAAGGTGATTGACGCCAACGGCGGAATTGGGGAAAACATGGCCAATGCTGAAAAGGCCTTGAAGGAGTTGCAGTAAAATGCTTGGCTTGTGGCAAATGCTGAAAAAGACATTGGAGGAGCTGTCCTAAAATGCCTGAGTTGGTTGTCTTTGGCAGCGTTGCATTCGACTCCATTAAGACGCCCTTTGGCTCGGTTGAAAAGACTTTGGGGGGCAGCGGCACGTACGCAAGCGTTGCAGCAAGCTTTTTCTCAAAGCCCGGGATTGTCAGCGCGGTTGGCAGCGACTTTCCAACAGCGGAAATGGATTTTTTAAAAAGCAGGGGAATTGACCTGAAAGGGCTTGAGCTTAAGCAGGGCAAAACATTCCACTGGAGTGGAGAGTATGGCTTGGACATAAATGCTGCAAAAACCATTAAGACTGAGTTCAACGTCTTGGCTGATTTTAAGCCGCAGCTTCCGGCAGAGTACACGAAAGCTGATTTCCTTCTGCTTGGGAACAACAACCCAGAAATGCAGCTGGATGTTCTGGGGCAGATGAGCAAAAAGCCGCTGCTGGTTATTGCGGACACAATGAATATATACATTGAAAAGCAGAGGGACAAGGTTTTGCAAGTTGTGGAAGAGGCGGACATCTGCCTTTTGAATGACAGCGAGGCAAGGCTTCTCTTTAAGACGCCAAGCCTTGTTGCAGCATCTAAGGAAATTCTGAAGCTGAACAGCGAGCTGTCAATCATAAAGAAGGGCGAGCACGGCGCATTGCTCTCAACCGCAAAAGGCTGCTTTGTTGCCCCAGGCTACCCATTGGAAAACCTGGTTGACCCCACAGGCTGCGGGGACTGCTTTGCCGGCGCATTAATGGGCTTCCTTGCAAAGGAGGGCAGGGTCTCAGAGGACTTGATGAGAAAAGCCATTATTTATGGCTCGGTAGTTGCGTCCCTTAACGCAGAGGGAATGGGGCTTGAAAAACTGAGGGAAATAACGCTTGATGATATTAATAAAAGGTTTAACGAGTTCAAGGAAATTGTGAGGTTTTAGGTTTTTTGAAGGGGTTGGTTTTATGGCATTTGAGGTAAAAGACGAAGGGCTTGCGAAACAGGGAGAGATGAACATTGAGTATGCGGATCAAAACATGCCTGCGCTGCGCGAGATAAGGAAGCGGTTTGAGAAAGAAAAGCCATTGAAGGGAATGCGCATTGGAATGGCTTTGCATGTTACAAAGGAAACAGCCAGCTTGGTTAGAACACTTATTGCCGGCGGTGCAGAGGTTGCGATAACCGGCTGTAACCCCTTGTCAACGCAGGACTACGTTGCGGCCGCGCTTGCCAAGGAGGGAGTGAATGTCTTTGCCTACAAGGGAGAAACCAAAGAGGACTACTATCGCTTCCTTAACAAGGTGTTGGATTTTAAGCCAAACGCAACGGTTGATGATGGCTGCGACCTCATTTCGGAAATTCATTCAAAGAGGCCAGAGCTGTTGAAAGACCTCATAGTTGGCACGGAAGAGACGACAACTGGCGTGATAAGGCTTAGGGCAATGGAAAAGGACCGCGCCCTAAAATACCCCATAATTGCTGTTAATGACAACAAGACAAAGCACCTTTTTGACAACTTTCTGGGAACAGGCCAGAGCACAATGGACGGCATAATGAGGGCAACAAATGTCTTGTTTGCAGGCAAAAGAGTTGTTGTATGCGGTTACGGTGACTGCGGCAAGGGAGTGACAGGCAGGGCAAAAGGCCTTTTGGCAAACGTTATAGTGTGCGAAACAAATCCTATAAGAGCATTGCAGGCAAAACACGATGGCTTCAGGGTAATGCCAATTGCCAAAGCAGCTGAAATCGGGGACATTTTTATTACCGTAACAGGGGACAAGCACGTAATCAGCGTAGAGCACATAAAGAAAATGCGCAACGGCACGATTTTGGCAAACGCAGGCCACTTCGACTGCGAAATAGACGTTGCAGGCCTTGAAAAGGAAGCAAAGGGCAAGAAGCGCATTAGATGGCAGCTTGACGAATACGTTTTGGGAAACGGAAACAAGGTTTATTTGTGCGCAGAAGGCAGATTGGTAAACCTTGCCGCAGCAGAAGGACACCCCTCAGAGGTAATGGACCTCTCATTCTGTGGGCAGGTGCTTGCACTTGAATACGGAATAAAAAACAAAGGCAAGCTAAAACCAGGAGTACACCTTTTGCCAGAAGAAGTTGACCAAAGCATTGCAGAACTGAAGCTAAAGGCAATGAACATAGAGATTGACGAGCTGACAGAAGAGCAGAAAAAGTATCTTGAGAGCTGGCAGGAAGGCACCTGAGCCAGTTTCCCAAAGGCCCTAAGAAAACCATTAAATACCCTTTTTCAGCTAATTCTTGTTATGCCTGCTAAGCCATTGGAAGAGTGTATACCAGAAAGTGAATTGGACAGCCTCCAAGCCGTTCCAGTGGGCAAAGAGAAGGAATACTTGGTGGATTTGATTGACCAGCCTGCCTGGAAAACCATTCTGATTGAGCTGGTGAAACGCAACAAGATGGACCCGTGGAACATCGATGTAGTCGGGCTTGCGAACTTGTACTGGCAGAAGATCCAGCAATTGGAGAGGCATGATTTGAGGGTTCCAGCCAA
>JAUWWX010000026.1 GCA_030616665.1 archaeon
ACATGGCAACAAAAAAATTGCTTAATTCGATTCTAAAAAAGATAACCCCAATCAGGGCTGAAAGGAGAAAACAGAAACAGCTTGCAAAGCAGATAATTGAAAGCATCAAAAAAACAAGCGGCAAGCACGTTGATGTCATGCTGTGCGGTAGCAACGCAAGGGACACACATTTAAGGGGGGACAATGACCTCGATATCTTTGTATTGTTCCCGGAAAAGCTTTCAAGAAATGAGTTCGAAGAAGAGGGTTTGAGAATTGGAAAGCGGGTTTTCAGAGGTTACAAATGGGAGAAAGCATTCTCAGAGCACCCCTACATTAGGGGGAGGATAAACGGGTTTGACGTTGAGATAGTGCCAAGCTATAAGGTAAGCAAAGCAGGGTTGAAGCAGTCAGCCGTGGACAGAAGCCCTTTTCACAATGCTTACCTGAAAAAAAGGCTTGGGAAGAAGAAAAGGCCTGAGGCAAGGCTGCTGAGGCAGTTCCTGAAGGGCATTAAATGCTATGGCGCGGACGTAAAGGTAAACAGTGTTCCTGGATATGTAGTCGAGCTGCTTGTTTTGCACTATGGCTCGTTCACCAAAGCAATTAAGGCAATCTCAGAGTGGAAACAGAGCCAGGTCATTGACTTGGAAAAGCACTACAAGGAGGGAGAGACAAGAAAGTTGTTTCCTGATGCGCCCTTGATAGTAATTGACCCTGTTGACAAAAACAGGAATGTTGCTGCTGCTCTCTCCCTAAACCAGTTCAGCAGGATGGTTGCTGCCTCAAGGGCTTTTCTGCGGAAGCCCGGCAAGCACTTCTTTTTTGGGAGAAGGGAAAGAAGCTGGCCTGTTAGGAAGTTGAGATCAATGCTGCAGAAGAAAGAGCTGGTTGCGCTCAAACTCGGTTTTCCAAGAAAGGCCCTGCCTGACGTGGTCTGGGGCCAGATTCAAAGGTTTGCGAGAAAGGTTGAAAAGCAGCTTGTGTTGAACGGCTTTAATGTGCTGAGGAGCGAGGCGTGGACTGATGAAAAGCAGGCAATCGTGATTGTTTTTGAAGTGGAGAGCAGGCTATTGCAGAAGAGCGCTGTCAAAACAGGGCCCTTTGTTACGGATGAAAAAAACAGCAGGGCATTCCTGCAGGCCCATAAGAGGGTGATTGCCGGTCCAAGGATAGAGCAGGGAAGATGGATAATAGAGATTCCAAGAAAACACACAAGAATTGAGAAATTTTTGCGCGACTTTTTGAGGAAGGAAAAGAGGGTTGAAAAGGGCTATTTGAAAAAGGCCTTGAACAAGCAGTGCAGAATCCTGCAGGAAGAAAACATTGTAGAGTTGCACAAGAGAAACAAGCAGTTTGCAGGGTTTTTGACAACCTACCTGAAGGGGGAAGAAGAGTTTCTGGGATACTGATTTTTTTAGAGTTGCTCTTCTGTCAGCACACTAACGCCATTTTTCATCAACAGCTCTGCTGTAACGCCGTTTCCAGCAACAAGCTTTCCTGAAAAGGTTCCATCGTAAACAAGGCCTTTGCCACAGCTTGGGCTTCTTGACTTGAGAATTGCCTCTTTTGCTCCAACAAGCTTTGCAATTTTGAGGGTTTCCTCTGCCCCCCTTTGCATTGCCTCTGTTTCATCCTTGTCACCTACAGTGAAAACCCTGCCATTCCTGATTTCCATGTCCTCCCTTGGTGTGGAAAAGCCAGCAAGCTGCTCCGGGCAGACAGGCAAGGCCTTGCCCTCTTTTACAAGTACAATTACCTTTTCGTTTGCACTGTTCTTTCCATCGTACTTGCAGTTTATTCCTGCAAGGCCAGCGCTTACTATTTTCATTTTGAATCACAACCTTTTGATTTGCTTGTAGAGGTAGATTGCATCGTCATAGCCTCCTTGCCTAAGCTTGCACTCTTTTGGGAACCTGCCATACTGCTTGAAGCCAAGCTTTTTGTGCAAGGCAGTGCTTCTCCTGTTTTTGGAGAAATGGGTTGATTCAATCATCTTGAGCTTTGTTTCCTTTTTTGCAAGCTCCAGAACCTTCTTCGCAAGCCTTGAGCCAATGCCAAACCCTGTGAACTTTTCCTTCAGCATTATTCCAAATGTCCCAACATGCTCCGAGGCATCATAACTGGTTGGCAGGACTGATGAGTCGCCAACAAGATGACCATCAATCCCAACAAACACAACAAAGCCCTTGCCTTGCCTCATTTCACTTAACCTGCCTTTAAGCCACTTCCTTTCAGACTTCAGGGTTTCCATCTTCCTCTTGCCAAGGTACTCGGCCTCCCTCCTTATAGAATTAACCATCTTCAGGCAGGCCTTGGCATCGCTTTTCTTTGGGTAGCGGAATATTACTTGGGTCTTCTTTCCGCCCTTGCCCTTGACGGAGAAGCTGTCAACTACTTTTCCTTGCTTGAATGGCATTTCAATACACCTTATACGACATTATCTCCCGCGCCTAAAATTCTTTCTGAACTTGGGTCTAGGGGGACCTGGCCTTGCACTTTGTTCCCTCAATTTCTTCATATTTGATTTGACCCCAGCAAACTTAGACATCAGATTTGCGGTTTCAGCATCTCTGCGAAAGGCACCGAATCGTTCGAAACGTAGTATGATTTGGTCAATAATCGCCATTAAATGCTGTGGGGACTTTATTACACTAGGGGAAATTATTGTACCGGCTAAATCTGTTAGACCTGCTTTCTCAATCAACATAGGAGATTTTACGTGAACGAAGTGAATTGCCTTGCCTATGACCTGTTTCGGGTCTATCAGGTTCATCAACCTTTCGTGTTCTCCTTTATCCATGCCATACCTTCTGCTGCAAAACTGACTGCTCGGCGAATGGACCCGGAGGGATTCGAACCCCCGACCTGCACGTTTCTCCTTTCAAGTTGAAAGCCGAAGCGTGCCGCCCTGTCCTGACTAGGCTACGGGTCCTCAAAAGAATAATTGTTGCGGAAAAGGTTTAAAAGACTGTGAAACCCTAAAGTTATTTGGTTTCGGGATGAAGCTTTTTGGAAGGTTTTGGAAAAAGAAGGAGCCTGCTAAAGACGCTCGGAAGCCTGTAAAAGCAAAAGAGATAAGGGCTGCTAAGGTGGAAAAGCCCGCTGCAAAAAAACCTCTTTCGGGTGAAATGGAGAGGGCAAAGGAAATGGCTTTGGAGGCAGCCAAATGGAAGCCATTTGCCGAGGCCTGCAGGGCAAAGGGTTTGAAGGATGCTGAGAAGGCGTTTTTGGATTTCTATGCCAGGGTGAAAGACAACCCAAAAGTTTGGGCTTTGGAGGCAAAAGTGGAGGAACAGGTTGGGGAAAAAGGAGGGCGTTTCAACAGAGCTGGCTTTTATGCAAGGCTCTTCATTGACCAGATGAAAGGGGGGGAAAGCCTAACAGAAGATTTTTTAAAGAATAGCCAATCAAGGTTATTTAGGTTTGGAATTCTTTTTTTGGGTGTTTTTTTGTGAAGGTTTGCAGCACTTGCAACAAGGAGGTTGCCAATGACTTTGTCGAATTTCGCTGTCCCAAGTGCGGCAAATCAGCGATTGTCAGGTGCTTTCACTGCAGGCAGATAGCAAAAACATACAAATGCCAGGAATGCGGCTTTGAAGGGCCATAAGAGAAGGTGGCAAAGGTGGGGAAAACCGTTTTAATTTACAAGATTAATGCAAAGGACATGGACAAGGTTGACGAAACCTTGGAAAGCCTGAAAAGCGTGCGAAGCGGCGAATTCCAGGATGCAAAGAAAATTCCAATTGGGTTTGGCGTTGAAGTGATAAAGGCTGCTTTCACTGTGCCGGAAAAGGATGACAACGTTGTTGAGCTGCTTACAAAGGAATTGAATGCTTTGCCATTGGTTGAGGACGCGGAAATGCAGGAAATGACCCTGCTTTGAAAAAGGGCTTCCTACTTCTTGTTTTGGCCAAAATCTATTCCCCTCTCTTTGAGGGCCTCTTCTGGCACATTCTTGCATAGCTGCTTTAGCAGGGAATTAATGTCCCTCAGCTTGTCAAGGACAATTCTTCTTGCCTTCTCACTTTGAATGTGTGTGAGCTGGTCTTCCAGTTCCACTCTGGCTTTGCTGACCTTGTCTATCATATCAAGCTTTTCTCCGAGGTCTTGGCTTTTAAACTTGGGAGGCATCTTTCGCTTCTTCACTTGCTTCAACTTTCCTGCTTTAGCGCCTTTGCCCTTTTCGCCCTTTTCAACAGCAGGACGCCTCAACTTTCCAACAGAGGGTGGCGAAATCGACAAACCCTCTTGCTTCATCAAACGAGCAATGGCCGTATTACCCAACCCACCCTTGGCAATCAACTGCCTGGCCCTATTAACAACAGCTGGACCAAGTTGTCTTTGAATCCTTGGAAGCGGAGGCAGCTTCATTGAAAACCTCAACTTTCCAACAGAGGGTATCGAAATAGGCAAGTTCTCTCCCTCCATCAAGCGAGCAATCGCACCATCACTAAATTCACGCTTCCGAATCAACTGCCTGGCTCTCTTAACAACAGCAGGATTAAATTGTTTTAGAGCCCCTGGAATCGGAGGCAGCTTCATTGAAGACCTCAACTTTCCAACAGAGGGTGCCGAAATAGGCAAGTTCTCTCTCTTCATCAAGCGAGCAATCGCACCATCACTAAATTCACGCTTCCGAATCAACTGCCTGGCCCTATTAATGGTGGTAGGACCAAAGGTTTTGCCAAAACCGGACGAAAGCTTAATCTTGCGTTTCCTTCTTTTGGGCATGTTTTTCCCTTACCAAAGAATAAGAATCAACTAATTTAATTGCTTTTTGCACCAATAGTTTTCTTGGGGTTTCTTTTGATTGAGAGCGTTAGGCTCAGGAATTGGAAAACGCATGCGGAAAGCGAGTTTCGCTTTGGCAAGGGGACCAATGTTCTTGTAGGGAAAATGGGCAGCGGGAAAACCGCTGTGATGAATGCTATCTGCTTTGCCCTGTTTGGCACTTTCCCGGCTTTGCAGTCGAGGAGGCTTTCTCTGGAAGAGGTGATAATGAACAAGCCCCGGCAGGCAGATGAGGCAAGTGTGGAGCTGGATTTTTCTTACAGCGGCAAGAGGTACAGGGTTGAAAGAACTATTAAGAGAAAGGGCAGCAGCGAAGCCAAAATATGGTGCGATGGGAAAATGATTGCCGGCCCAAAGCCGCGTGACGTTAATGCTGCTGTTGAGAAAGCGATTGAAATCAACTACACCTTGTTCAGCAGGGCTGTTTACAGTGAACAAAACGAGATTGACTACTTTTTGAGGCTTTCGCCAAGTGACAGGAAGGCGAAATTTGACGAGCTGCTTGATTTGCAACGATATGAGAGGGTTAGGGCAAATGCCGTTACAGCGTTGAACAGGCTGAAGGCAACGGCAAATGACAAAAGGAGCTGGCTTGCTGAACAAAAGGCTGGCTTGGATAGGAAAGAAGAGGACACGATTTTGAAGAGGGTTGGGGAAAAGCAGGCAGAGAATGAAAGACTCTACAAGGAGATTGCAAAAAAGGAAAAAAGGTTGCAAGAAAAAGAAAAAGAGGTAAAGGAACTGGAGGGAGAGGAAATAGCGTTTAGGAACCAAAAGGAAGGGCTTGCAGAGAAAAAGGCAGCCGAGCAGCAGCTGCAAAAAAGCGTTGAAGAAATAAGGAGGGAAAGCGGTGGAAAAAAGCTGCAAGAGATTGAAGCTGAGGAAAAAGGCGTTTTGAAGCAAATTTCTGCAAAGGAAAAAGCGATTGAGAAAGCCAAAAAAGAAGAGGAATCCGAAACCGAAAGAAAATCAGGATTTGGAAAGGTAGCAGCGATAAACGAGAAGAAAATTCAGGAACTGAACAAACATTTGCAGGAATTACAGGGCTTTGGAGCAGAATGTCCGTTGTGCAGGCAAAGGCTTGAAGCAAAAACAAGGGAGCAACTGCTTAACGAAATAAAGGCAGAGGCAAAAAAGGCAGGGCTTGAAATGGAAAAAGCCTTAAAGCAGGAGGCAACCACCAACAGAAAGATTGCAGGGCTGAAAGAAGAACTCAGGGAAATCGCAAAAAAGAAGGAAACGCTGAACGAGGAAAGAATAAGGCTAAAACAGCTGCTTGAGGCAGTAAGGAAAGCGAACGAAAAGGGAAAGCAGCTAAAACAGCTCACAGAAGAAATTGACGGCTTGGAAAAAAGGTTGAAGGAAAGCAAGTTTGACGAAAAAGCCCTCTTACTGAAAAGAAAGCAGGCAATAGAGGAAAGGGCCTCAATTGACTCGGCAAAAAAAACCATTGAGGCAAACAGCCAGCTTGTCAGGGAAATGAAGGCAAGGCTTGAAGCAATTGAGAAAACAAAAAAGCAGATTGCGCACCTTGAGGAAAAGATTGATGTGATAGAAGCAAGCTCGGAGAAAATGACTTACTTCGTGAACAGTCTGCTGTGTACGCAGAGGGAATTGAGGGAAACGCTTATTGCAACGATAAACCAGGCAATGCACGACATATGGCAGAGGATTTACCCCTACAGGGACTTTGTTTCCGCAAAGATGGATGTTGGGGAAGGGAGCTATGAGTTGAAGGCAATGGAAAGGAGCGGCAATTGGATTAGGGTGGAGGGAATCCTTTCAGGTGGCGAGAGAAGCGCTGCAGCAATTTGCATAAGGATTGCGTTCTCTTTGGTGCTCGCAAGGAACCTTGGCTGGCTTATTCTGGACGAGCCAACCCACAATCTGGACAGCGCTGCCGTGGAAACGCTGAGCAGGATGATGCAAACGCATTTGCCTTCGCTTGTGGAGCAAATTTTTGTGATAACGCACGATGCCGGAATGAAAAAGGCCGCTTCAGCATCGCTTTACGTTCTGGAAAGGGAGAAGAACACTGATGCTGTGACAAGGCTGGTGGTGCTGCCTGCAGAAAATTAGCTTTTTTGTGACTCATTCATTTTCCTTGTGATAAAGCCCGCAATCATGTTTCTGTCAAACTTTCCAAGGGAAAGGTCAAGCTGGTTCAAAAGCTGCTTGTTTTTCTCAAAGTCTGTTCCAAACTTGTCTGGGAACAGCTCAAGCAGGGTTTCCACCCTGCTTTTTATTGACTTTGGAACCGCTTTACCCAACTTAATCACCAGCTAAATTTCCACTCTTTCAGTTCTGCCGTCGGGAAAGCGCCTGATTATAACCAACGGCAAAAGCCCTTGCTCCAATTCAGCTGTTGCAAGGTTAAGGGCCGACATTCCTGCTATTATCTTAACCAGTGGCGGCGCGCCGAAGGAAAGCTGCAAAGCCCTTGCAGTTATAAGCCTTGTCCTCTCAAACCTTGTTATCTTTCCCATAAGGAACCAAAAAAAAGACTTATTTGATTGTAATAATCAAGGGAGGGCGAGAATTTAAAAATGTTGCTACTTTGACCAGCTGCTTGCCCTTATCAATGCTGGAATAGTCTGCTTTTCACTAAACTGCCTTATCAGGGAGTTGGGCCTGTCACTCAAAACAAAGGCCTTGGCCTTGTCAAGCGAAACAACCCTGCTTTTCTTTTTAGCAGCAAACCTTTTGAAGTTGTTAAGGACATTTGCTTCCACTGCCTCAATGGCAAAGCAGAGCCTTTCATTGAAGAAAGCGCTTCTCCCATCGCACAAATGCCTGGGAAGGGAGCAAAGAAGCCCTTCGGTTGCCTTCAGAAAAGCTTGTTGAAGCAAAAAGTCGGGGTTGGTTGAAAGAATTCCCGGGCCAAGAATGCCGTGTTGCTTCAAGGAGCAGGAACTCATTTCATCCGCCTTTTTCTCAAGCAATGAAATACGCTTGTTCAGGGAGAAAACAGCCTTTGAGACAATGCTTTCCTTTTGCAGGCAAAACCAGTGCATTTCCTTTACAGCAAGCAGGTTGCCTCTTACGCCAAGCCCTGTTTTCCAGAAAAGGTTTTGAAGCAGGGTTTCCTGCTGCAGGAATCTGCTATTTGGGACATTGCAGAGAGGCAGCCTCAGGGCGTTGCTTAAAACAAGAGATTCGAGTATTTTTTCCGCCAGGCTTGGCTGCAGTACGGCTGCCTGCCTCACCGTTTCATGCAGTGGCTCTGAGAAAAGACACAGCTTTGCTTTTGGCACTGAAAGCAAGCCGTTGTTTAGGAATTCTTTTTCAGAGGGGGAGGTGAAACAATCAAAGTAGCTCCACTGCCTTTCGAGCAGAAACTGCCTCTCTGGTTTTAAGACAAGGGCCCTGAAGCCGGTTTCCCTGAAAAGCAACTCAGCAAGTTGGTTCAGGCCTGAAAAGGTTGCGGCACTCACCTTGAACGCCGGCCCTTGCTGCCTTAGCCTGACCCTTCTTTTGTTGTGGGAAAGAACTTTCTTCAATGTTTTGAAATCAATCGCTTTCTCGCTTACAAAAAAGGACGGGAAAAAGGGCTGCCTGAGCATTCTCTTAATCGAAAGGTGAGAGAATTCGGCTAATATCGCCCTTTTGCCCTCCAAATACCTAACATCAGTTAGCCAAAACTGTGTGGGAGTTTGCTCCATTCTGAAGAAACAGCTTTTTTCTCCTTTTTAAATAAGACAGAAAGAGAGCGGGTTTCCGGTGATTTCCCCAGGTTAGGGGCTTCCGGTGATTTTTTCACTTTATGGGTTTCCCCTGTTTCAGGTATTTCTTGAAATCGAAGAAATTAGCCTCCATAAACTTTTGTTGGCATTTCTCCATTGCACACAGGGACATGTACTGGGTGCACATCCGCTTTTCGCCAACGCCCTTCAAATACTGGCATTGCTGCCAAGAAGGGGTTTCCTTTTCCGAAACCGCTTTTTCGGCTTCGCTTATTTCCGCCATCGCCTTTTTCAGTTCAGCCCTCTGCGCCTCTGGCTTTTCTTGCACCTCAAAGGTCGTTGCCCTGAGAATTGGGGTGTTTTTCTTTGCTTCTGTAACAAAGTGGCTCAAAGACATGGTTAATTAAATGGTTAAAGTAGTTAAAAAGTCTTTCGCTCCCGTTACAAAAGCTCTGCTGTTTCCGCATCCCTTACTTTGCTGCCCTCTTCAAAGTTGCTTTTGTCAATCACTGTTATCCTTTCTGCCTCAGGCTCCTTTTTCGGATTTTGCTTAGGAATCTTTTCGCCCCCCCCTAACTAAATAGAAACCTATTTAAATTTGGACAGGGTTATTTTGTAGAAAAAGGTCTTTGTTGGTGTTTTGATGGGAAAGGCTGTTTTCTTGGTTAAGAGCATTACCCAGAAATGGAGGCCTCCCTTTGGCAAGGGCCTGTCTAAGATGGAGCTTGTTGTTGAGGAGGGCCAAAGATTTGACGATTTCCCAAAAGAAGGTCCAATCTTCAAGCTGGTTAAATGCGACGGAAACAAGGCATTGGTTGAATTCAGCGA
>JAUWWX010000157.1 GCA_030616665.1 archaeon
ATCCTCACTATTGGCTGTTTCCTCTCCGCAAATTGTACATACTTCTGTCATTTTTAATAAAAGAAGGCAGGTTAAAACCTGCCCTTCTTGTTGCTGTTTGAATTTGGCATTACCTTGTCAAGCAATGCCGATGCCTCTGCCTTTGTGATGTCGTCGCTGAATTCAATGCCGTGTTTCTTTAAGGTGTATTTCTGTGGTTCTGTTGCTGGCTGATTGGTGTTTCTATTAGAGCCATTATTGTTGAATCTATGCTTATTATATAATTCTGCTCTTCTGTCTTTGCCTGATTCCTGCAAGATTAATGTAGCAACATTAACTGCTGATTCCGTTGTTATTCCATTGATTTTTGTTACTTCTTCAAGCGTCTGTTTAAATTGTTCCTTTATTTCTTGTGTTTCCATTTTGTCTTACCTCCTTTTAGTTGTGTTGAAATTAGCCCAAGCGGGAAAGCCAAGTCCAAGAGGGCAGAACAAAACCTGACACCTTTGAACTAAGCCCTTAACCCAAAAAGGCCTATGAGATAGCAACCTGAAAAAGGAGAAGAAGTCAGCTCAAGCAGAGGCTTGAGCAAAAAACTTAAAATGCCGAAGGTAAATTTATCAAGAGGGGTTTGGCTTCGGTGGGGAGTGAATTGATAAATTTAGTTGTTTGCCCTGCGAGCAACCTTTTTATGTTTTTTCTTCTCAAAGAGAAGTGATTTTTTCGGGTTCTTTGGGAGAAGTCTATCTGTGATAGAGCTTCGGGGTTTCTTACACAAGAAAGCTAAACAGGAAAGAAAGGCAAAAGAGCCCGAGAAAAAAATTAAGAAAACCTGGGTTGTCTTGAGGTTTGTCTCGGTATTTATTTGTGAACTGGAAAAAGAAAAAATTTATATATCCATAGCTGTCTTATTGAGTTATGGCATTGGATGATCTGCTGTCAAGGATGTATGGAGAGGAAGTGGTTATTCATAACAAGGATGGTTATCATTACGGCAGGCTTCGCAGTTATGACGGAAAGATGTTTTACTTAGAGCAGTATTATTTTAATAAGAAACTCATAGATAGGTGGAATTATTCCAGTGCTTCTTTTTTTAACAAGGATGGCATGCTTCCGGCAGACAACATTATTTCCATATCAAAGATGCCTTCTTATGTGGAAGACCCGGAACAGGACTTAGCGGATCTGCTCTATGTCTTAAAACGCCGATATGCAGAAGAAAAAGCAAAAAATAAGAAGCAGGAAAAATCCAACCCACAAGCTCTTTTGCCATATCAATAAGCGGGAAGAGTTCTTTAAAAGCCCAGAAGGCTTTTTGTTTATGTTTAATGACGCCTGAATTTATTTCAGCCCAAGTAGTGCCTAAAACTAGGTTGTCGAAATAGAAAAAATACGGTATACTTATGGTGAGGATTAAAAATGGCTTTCGTACGATTCAAAAAAGCAAAGAGTACAGGCTGTCTGTACGCATATCTTGTCAATAATAAAAGAGTTAAAGGAAAAGTAAAGCAGGAAATCCTCTGCTATTTAGGCAGACTTCGCAAGGTCGATAAAGTAGCTATTTTAAGATTAAAGCAGAAAAATCCCGATCTCAGGATTGACTGGGCAGGTTTGCTGGCAGATGCCCAAAGAAATTTGCAGAAGAAGCTAAAGAAAAACAGCAACAAAATTAACGCTCTCATGGCTGATATTGACACTTTTATGAAAAATTTGAAGATGATTAGAGAGGCAAAGAATTTAAGTAGGGGAGAATTATTAGACCTTTTAGCTGAGCGACATGGGGATGATTCCTGCAGAGGGCATATTAATAATCTACTCAGGGACACAGAAAATTCAAAAGAAATAAAAAAAGGAGTATGGTCGTACGATCAAGCTCTTGGATTTCTTGAAGATGTTCGCTCAATTTTGTCTAAAGTTTGAAGCATTGCTTGGTAAAAAAACGGTCTGAGAAAGAAAAATAAAAAGGCACATGGGCAAGCACAACCTCGCTAAAAGCCATGCTTATTTTATGCCTTCCGGCTCCCTTGTGCCACTTGCAAGTATACATAAGATTGCATTGGCTGTCAAGTCAGGATAGGCAGGTAGCGAAGAGAGAGTTATGGAAAAATGCATCATAATCGATAATTTTGGCGAAGTACAGAAAAACAGCAAGGAGCGAATTTTGGTAAGGCTCTGTGAATTCAATGGTTATCGCTACCTGGACATCCGTATATTCTCTCAGTTTGAGAACGGAAAGTATTATGCAAGTAGCAAGGGCGTCACTTTAAATTCCCGGAATTTTTTTTCATTCTTTAATATCCTGCTAAAAAATCAGGAGATAATATCAGTGGCACTTAATGCCAAGACACCAGCAGAGTTTGAAAAAGAGCTTGCAAAAACAAAGAAATCTATCAGGCAAACAGATACCAGGAAGATGAAGAGGGAGAGAATGGAGGCCGACAGTAAACAGCTTGAGTTTGGTTTTGAACTGAAAGGAGGTAAAAATGTTTTTTGGACCAAGAAAAAGCATTGCAAGGCGTGATTCGATGAAAAGCTGGGAACTACAGCCCTTCAACGATCCATTTGAAGCACGCTATCTTGACAAGCCC
>JAUWWX010000089.1 GCA_030616665.1 archaeon
CATGAGAGTATGTGCAACCTTTAAAGACCATTCTTCAGGACGCACACCCGGCCTTTGTCTTCTCAGGCCCTCAAAACATCTTTCAACCGCTTCTACTCTCGCTTTTTTCAATTCGGTCGAGGCCGACCTTCTCTTTTGGCCCCTTTTGATAATGTCCTTTGGCCTAAGCCTCTTCCTGCGAGCCATCCCAAGAAAAAGTATTGCTTTAAGTTCTTTATAAGCCTGTTCCTTTCCAGCAGCCGCTGCTTTTCCCTGCTGACTTCTTCTTCAAGCAGCTTGTTCCAGCTTTGTCGCCACAGCATTTAGCGTTAATTTTCTATTTCTATTGCGATTGCCCTATTTTTGGAAGAACCTTAAATGCAAAGATGGCTGAAAGCCCTGCCAGAACCCAGAATAAAATTGGATCAAGCAAAGAAAGCACTGTCAAAGTCAATGCAATTACGAGCACCACGATTAACAAAAGAATTAGAATCTGAAGGCTCTGCTTCTTCATTCACTTTACACTAAGTCCAAACCCCTATTTCATTGTTTCGCATTTTGCATTTCAACAACAAAAAAAAGAAAAAAAAGAGCAGGCGCCGCGAACCTTGCCAAAAAAGAGTTCACCGGCTTTTCCTTCGGTCTTTGCCGGAGCGTCTTTCTTTGGAGCTCTGTTCCCAGCGTCCAGTTTCTTTGCTAAAATAAGGGAAAGGTACTCTTTCTCCTTTTCTTCTTTCTTTTCCAGAGCGCCTCTCAAGATGGAGTAGAGGGTCAAAAGGTTCACCTGTCCAGAGTGACCTTTTTTCTACTTTGTAGCCGTACGCGTTTCTTAGGTGTGCCAGCTGTTTGTCTAGTTCAGCTATGCGTTGCCCTTTTTCGGAAGCGTATGCCCTATACTCTTCCTGAGCCTTATGGTAGATTGGCATTTGTGCATTATATGCCCTTATCTGTTCGGGAGTTTGCTGCCCTGGTTTATGGGGAAGGTATGGTAAGATAGAAGCTAGCTTTTCTCTCCGCCTCTTCAAGTCTTCAGTTATGCTTCTGATTTCTTTTTTAATTGGTGTTGCTTCTTTCCTATACGCTCTCCAGTTTCGCCACTTTTCGGTTAATTTTCTTTTCGGCTTTTTTCCAGCAGGCTTTTTTGGCTTAGGCATATTCAATTAAAATTAGCGTTCAAACCCCTATTTATTGCTTTCGCATTTTGCATTGCATCGGCAAAAAAGGAAAAATTTTAAGAATAGAAGAATTCAAAGAAACAATGAAGCCAAGATTCAAAAGAAAAAAACAGAAAACAAAACGACCAACAAAAAGAGTTTTTCTAAAAAAGGTCATAAAACCAAAATAAAAATGAGAGCAGGCCTATTGCCTGCTCACTGCAACCAGCAGCCGACAAAAAGAGCATTTAAATAGCTCTTTAAACACTGATTTTATTGGCATGCGAAGACCAAGAAAAACCCAAAGGCAGGAGATGCGTCAATTTTTAAGGTTCAAGAAGCGCATTGGTGACAGGATAGTTGCAGAAAAAGCCAGCATCAGAGACGTAGTAAGAATACAAAAGCTTATCGTCAGTTTTACTTTGAGGCGCAGGTTGGGCATTAAAGACCCTTCCACCATAAGAAAAGTTTGCTCGGTTTTTGAAACACGTGAAAGAAAACCAATTTCTATGAAGGATCTAGGTGAAAAGGTCGTTGGGTTAGACAACATTGCAGCTGCCCTTAGGAAAATATTTAAAAGAGTCGAAGTCAGACATGATCAAGAAGCAACTGCTCAAAGAGAAGCAATTTGCAAAATCCTGAGTAGAAAACAGGGCGAAAGGTTCTGGGCAGAAATGCAAAACGTTTTGGCAGAAATTAGAGGCGAACGGCTGTGAGCACTGGGTCTTGAAGCGATGAAAAAAGGGGAAAAAATTTTCAGGCTGAAAAGGGAAAAACGGAATAATTTAATACTTGGTTTGCAGTAAATTGTCTTAGTATGGCAAAACCAAAGAAAGGCCGGTGGAGATTACCGCCAAGAAAACCTAAGGAACGAGTGCTACCACAAATAAAAGAGGGCTTTGTAAGAACCCATTTTCTTGGACGAGGTCTGCTGAATAACAAAACTGTAATATCTGAGATAAGAAGGCTAGTAAGGGCATCGTTTAAACATGGCGTAGAGGCATGCACTAATTTCTACGAGGGTGGAGGAGAATTGGTGTTGCATGGTATTGACTTAATGGGACCAACAGGCGGTAAGTGGGGCTCTCCAATCACAAGCTTGAGGAGCCTAAGGATTTATACTCCACACAATTTCTCTCTAAGCATCCATACTCACCCTAACCTATTTAAAAACGACCCTGGCTCAGAAATGTTTAGCCTTGGCGACTTGAAGAAAGGAGGCAATGCTTTTCACGGTATTGTTATTTTGCCATTTTACCAACCCAAGGCAAAGAAACTTGAAGTAGGTTTTATCTTTGCAACGTTTCCAAAAACCTTTGACTATCAAATATATGAAAATAGGGCTTTTCAAGCTACCAGAGGAAGAAAAGAAAAGCTAACACCACAAATGCAAAAAAACATTCTGCAAGATTTGGGCGCCAAGTTTTCTTCCTTTAAAATGTTATGCAGTAGAAGATTTAACGACTTGCAATTTAGTCCGCAAAGAAGAGGAAAAATAATAAGGGACTTGCTCTAAGTTAAACAAGCCTAGCAGGAAGCACTAAACCCAAAACCTTCCCCCGGCAGCTCTTAAAAATAAAAAAAGGGGAAAAAATTTTCGAGGAGAAAGGAAAAGGTTGTTAAAAAGATAAGCGCGTTACTATTACATGCGTCCAACGCCTAGCGGAAAAAGAAGAATAAAAAAGAAAAAAACGCCAGCCAGAAAAGCCAAACAAACGCCAAGGAAGAGAATCACTTCTAGCGACGTTCAAAAGGTTACAGAATATAGAATGAAACAAATGCAGCGTTATCCTAAAGAACACCCAGAAAGCGTTGGGCCGATTGGAGTAGAAATACAGCCAGGAAAGATTCCTTCCCTACCAGCCAACCTAAAAAAAATATTTGAAACCAAAGAATTTCCACTACTATTTACAGTGCAATTAATCAAAACTGGGAAAATCAAAAAACAAGCATTTTTGCAAATGCTTGAGAAACAAATGCGGCAGAAAAGCCTAACAAAACAATTCCAACAAATCAAAAAAGCACTTGAAAAAGAACTTAAAAAATAAGGGAAAAACAGCGTATTTAAATAATTCTTTTAACACTGATTTAATTGCATGGCGTTTAAATTCAAAAAGATGGTGGTATTTGATAACATCATCTTAACTCCAAAACAAAAAAAGAAAAGAGCGCAGGCTTTTTTGGGTCCTGAGTGTGGTTTAAGGAGTACGCCTGAGGGTTGTTTTATTCTTCTTTTCTAAAATCAAAGAATTCGACGCCTTTCTCCCCTTTCCATTTGACAAAGCGAAGCCTTGCATTACTCCAACCCGGTTGTTGAACAATAGCTTTTATGAAATCAGTCAACTGTTGGCCAAGTTCTCCCAAACCTTCAATCTTCTTTCCTATAAAGGGGGGTTTTCCTTTTCTCCAACCAAGATTTAAGGGGATTCGCCTGCCTTCAAACTCAAGGTTGCCAACAGCACTATGAGCACCCACATTCAGATACAAAATGCCTTCTTTTTCAATTTGTTCCCTTGGCCTTGTTACATGCAAAAGAAACTCGTATTCTGCAAAGACATTCGGCTTGACATCCCAATTAATTCTAGCCGTTTTCACGTTGAGATGCCCTCTTGGCGCGTGAATCCACCAAATAACTCTCTCTTTCTTAATACTTTTAATTGGGTTTCCTCTGATAAAAACCCTTTCGCATTTCTTTCCCTTTGAAGCCATTTTGATTTTCTGTTCAAGTTGTTGGCGGTTTGAAGCCCTTACAGCTCGAAAAGGCAGCAGGACATGTATCAATGGCTTTCCTTTCCTGGTTCTCGGAATGCGCATTGCCCTCAAAGCACTTTGCATAACTCTTGCGCCATGCAGCTTATTCCAAGATTGGATTTCCCTTCTCCTCGGGCGCATAATAAATCTTTGATTTAGGGGTTAATAATTGTTATCATTTAAGGGAGGCAGTACGCCAGAACAAAATAAAAAGAAAAAGAAGAGCAGGCTTGAAGCAAAATGCTTTAAAACAACAGAAACACTAATTAGGTTATGGGTTTAAAGGGAAGGGAGAGAAGGCTGAAACATTTTGAAAGAAGAGCAGAGGCTTTTACCCGCGCCATAGATAAAGAGGGATACTATGAGGGGCAACGTTTTTCCAAATGGATTCAGAGAGACAAACGTGTGAAAATAGGTGTGGGGGAGCACAAAAGGCTTGTGGAAAAAAGGCTTGGCCATGTTGGACCTGCTAAGATCGTAGAAGCCAGCTTAAAAAATTATTTGAAGAAAAATAAAATAACACCTAAGTATTACTCTCTTGTTGAGATTGGGGCTTCATCTAAATTCAAGGTGCAAGAGTACTTTAATAAGCCTTCGGCAGCAGAGCTGGACGAATTCTTGAGAACAAGGCAAGCTTCAAGTAAAGAAAAAAGAATTTCTAAGAAGCTAAGTAGAAAACAAGCGTTACTTTGCAAAAGTTTTGTGAATCAGCATAAAGGCATAACACTTGAAAAATTACAGAAGGCAATCGTAGAACTACAAAAACACTGCACAAAAATCCCTTCCAGGATTGCACTTATCTCTACCAACGCAATTGTATTGGGTCTAACAAAGGAAGGAAAAATCAGACTCGCAGTAGTGGACATTTAAAGTTTCTGGATTGAATACTGCAAACTTACTAAACCTTTTTTTTGC
>JAUWWX010000087.1 GCA_030616665.1 archaeon
ATCACTGGCACCGGCAAGGGCAAGCCAATCAGCTTGGAGATTTCAATTGACCCAAAGCTTAACCAGCCAAAGATAAGCAACATGAAAGAGCTGAATCGTGAATTTAGGGGCCTGGCCGTGCAGGCAAAAATCAAGGGGGTGCTGTACAGGGAATCAGAACAAGGTCCGCTGGAATATCTGCGGAGAACTGCAATCGCAAACCCCCATGCACAAATCAAGTTTATAGACCCTACTGGCCAAAAATTCTTGTTCAAGAGAAGCGCTGCTTCTGTACCCAAACCGCCTGTTGAAGTAAAGCCGCATCCAAAGGGCGTTACAGTTGACGAAATCGTTACAATGGCAAAGTACACTGATTCAAGGAAGGTAAGCAGCTTTTTAAGGTCAGACTTTGACAGAATGGGTCAAAAGAGCCTGGAGGAAATCGCAAAAAGGGTTTCATTTGACTTGAACAAGGATCCTAAACAGTTTAGGTGGGACGAAGCAGAAGAGATAGTGAAGGCATTTAAGGAAATTGACTTCATTGCGCCAAGCGCAGATGCGCTAAGGCCGATTGGCGAGGAAAGAATCAAGAAAAGCTTGCAGAACATTGTGGAACCGGAGTTCATGTACGTTCTAACAAGAAAGCCGCAGGTTTATGCTGGGGGTTTTCCCTTCGAAGTTGAAATAGCAATTTGCTACGGTGGAAAGTCTGGCAGAACCGTGCAGGGAGCAGAGGGCCAGGAGAAAAGGCTCGAGATAATGAGGTTTGCCAACGGCGCTCCCCTTCTCTTTGATGCGGGAAACTGCGCAATCACAAAAGCAGTGCACAGCATTGACTGGAAAAGGTATGGCATACGAGACATTGATAACGCGCCGGTAACAGTGTTGGTGAACTTCATCTCAGTCTACGTTCCCTACACAGGGGCAGGGAAGCAGGCAATCGCAGACCTGGATGAGGTAATGGAGGAAATCAGGCTTTCCTTGATGCAGTCAGGCAGAAAAGCCGGGCGATACATTAGTACGAAGAGAAAGGAAGCAGAAAGGCTGATGAAGAGGGAACTCTTCTACAAGTATATCCCGGAAATAGTTAATGCCCTGAACGCGATTACAAAGGTTGACAAAAATGCATTGGACAAAAGGCTCAGGAAAATGGTTTTGCTGAAGCTAAAGCTGGATGAGGAAAAGGAAGCACAGGAAATAGCCGAACAGAATGGCGAGGAAACCGAAGAAGAGGAATTGAAAAAAGAAAAAGGCGGAAAAGAAGCCAAAGAAGAAACAAAACCGGAAGACAAAAAAACTGCAAAAGCGAAGGAAGCAAGCAAAAAGAAAGCCAAAAAAAAGTAAGGGACGAGGTTGAAAAAAATGCCAAAAAAGAAGCAAAAGCCAAAAAAGGCAAAGGTAGCAAAAGAAAAGCAGAACCCAAAACAGATTGCCGCCAAAATAAACGAGATGGCAAAAGGCATAGTGGCAGACATCAAGAAAGGAATCGATCCCGAATTTATTACACAGCAACGGGGCAGAAGCAATGTAGAGTTTGATGAAGCAAAGGGCATTCTTAGGTTGGGAGACAAGGAAACTACCAGAACCTTTTTGAACATAGGGCATGCAAGGAAGTTTATGCAGACAATGCTTGTTTCAGCAAAAAGCCACGAGTACCTGAAACATAACAAGACCGCTTCCATTAGAGAAATCTACTACGAGCTAAAGCACACTGTGCCGGACACAAAGGAGAACACCTTTGACAGTCAGGGAGAGTCAGATGGCTGCATTGTTGACTTGGAGCACAGCGTTGACACCATTCGAGAAAAACTTAACCTGCATGCAAACCCAAAGGGAACCCTCTACGGAGACATTACCTTGCGGGACAAGGTGCACCACAACGACAAATTTAATTGCGGCAAACTGGGCAGGGGCGGTTGGAGCATTATGTCAAGGCTTGAACCAGAGGAAATTGAGATTGTTTCATGCAACGCCAAATACCTGCTTGTAATTGAAACAGAGGCAATGTTTGAAAGGCTGGTAGAGGAAAGGTTCCCACAGAAAAATAAATGCGTTTTGATTAGCACTGGAGGCCAGGCTGCCAGGGGCACCAGAAGGCTAATTCACAGGCTGCACACTGAGAGAAAGCTGCCTGTGCTCGTATTTAGTGACGGCGACCCCTACGGCTGGTATATTTACAGCGTGATAAAGCAGGGGAGCATGGCGCTGGCAGCACACTCAGACTTTATGGCCTGCCCTGCTGCCAAGTATATCGGAATGACCTTGGACGACATTGAAACCTATGAGCTGCAGAACGTTACAGAGAAAATGAAGGACGGAGACATCAAAAGGGCAAAGGAAATGCTGGACTACCCCTGGTTCAAGAACAAGCAATGGCAAGCGCAGCTGCGCAAAGCGATTAGGGAGAAGGTCAGGATAGAGCAACAGGCTTTGGCAAACAAAAGGCTTGATTTTGTGGCAACGGAATACCTGCCAGAAAAGATTAAAAAGAAAGACTTTTTGCCCTAGTATCTGCTTATGACATTACTTTGCTTTGTAACCTGCGCAAACGCGCGAGAGGCAAGAGAGATTGCAAAGGCACTTTTGGACAAGAAGCTTGTTGCCTGCGCAAACATCCTTCCAGGTGTTGAATCGCACTACTGGTGGAAGGGCAAAAGGGAAAAGGGAAGCGAGGCAATGCTCATTCTCAAGACAAAGAAGGAGTTGCAGAGCAAGGTGGAAGAAGAGATAAAGAGGCTGCACTCCTACGAGCTGCCAGTGATTGAGTTTGTTGAGGCAAGTGTTGGAAAAGAAGTGCAGGAATGGGTTAAAGGGGAAACTGAGTAGGCCTAAGCGGTTTGCGCTTTCGGGGTTTTCCCCGCTCTTTCAGCAATCCTTTCAAGCTTCTTATCTCCAACGATTTTTGTCAGGTTGCTTGTTACGTCATAGCGCTTGCCCCTGTAGGAGAGAATTGCCCTGCCCTTTCTTGTGAAGGAAATAGTCAGGGTTTCTGTTGGCCTCCCAGAAGTTCCTTTAGGATTGGTTAATTGGAATTGCCTGCCAGTAAGCCTTTCGAAGACCGCTTCAAGAACCGGCACATGTGAAAGGTTCCTGAGGAGAATGTCTTTTCCGCCTAATTCACGGACAGCCAGCCCCAAGCCAAACCTTTTCCTAAGTATTCTGTCGGCAATTGTTTCCGGGCGAACTCCGACTTCCTTCGAATATTTTCCGTCCAGCCATTTCCTCATAAGCCGCTCTTCGCTGCCCATCTCTGAACTTAACTTGTCCCAAACCTTTAGGTTGAAACTGACCAAACCAAGCTCTTTTCTGGTCCTGACGTAAGATCCTTTGGGGTAAACTTTTCTGCCAGAGGCATTTGCGCTCTGAAGGCCAAATCTTGCAGAGGAAACCGCTCTTGTTTGAGGGCTGGCGTAAGCCTTTGATTTAAGGTGTCTGGGAAAGGACTTGCCCTTTCTTCTTGCCTGGCGAATTCCCTTCCCGCTCAAGCCTGTTCTGGTTCCCCTTTTCTTATCAGCGTGCCTTTCAAGGGAAACCATTACCACTGGCTTTGGTGCTCTGCCCTTTACAAGCCTTGCCCTTGTTGTCCTTACAGCCATGCAAGTAATATACATTGCAGTAATTTAAATTCTTTACCCAAACATATTCGGCTTTTAAAATATTTGCTGCATTTGTTTCTGTTATGTGGGTTGCAAAGCTGAAGATTTGGCACGAGGACTGCATTATCATTCACAGGGCAAAAAAGTTTAACGTTGTGGTAATGACCTACCCAATAGGCGAATTCAGGAAAGGCGGAAGGGTGTACTTTACCTCGGTTAACACAATTCAGGGAAGGGAAGAGGACAAGGAAGCCTTTATCAAGGACTTGAGCGATGACAAGAGAGTTGACAAGATTGAAAGAAACGGAGACATGTTTTTCATCTTAAACAGCAGGGACCCAAAAACAAAGCATTTAAGGGGATACAGGGAAAGCCAGGTCTTTTTTGTAAAACCGGTTGTGCAAAAAGGCGGTTTTGAATACTGGGAGATTGCAAGCTGGGACAAGGAAGGAGTAGTAGACTTTTACAATTATGCAAAGGCAAACAGGCAGACAGAATTGATGAAAATGAAGCAGGAAAAGCTGACAGACATCTATGTTCCAAACATAATGAAGCACTTGACAGAAAAGCAAAAGCAGGCAATTGAAACAGCCTACAAGGCAGGCTATTATGAATACCCAAAGAGAACAGATTTAAGGCAACTTGCAAAAAAGGCAGGAATCTCTTTGACCACTTTCCAAGAACACCTGAAAAAGGCCGAAAACAAGTTAATTTCAGCCCAAATCGAAAATATAGCAGAATAACCGAACATGTTAGGCTATATGCCTATTAACTTTTTCTTCACCAATTAATCATAGAGAGTTATACATAATGGTGGTTGGTTAATGAAAATAAAATGGTTGGGCCACGCAGGCTTTAGAATAGATGATTTGATAGTCGATGCATGGCTTGAAGAGATAAAGAGTTTTGGGCTAAGAAACAATTATCAGATTAGTGAAACAGACAAAAAGGACGTGAAAGTTGTCTGCGCAACGCACGAGCACGAGGACCATTTCCTGGGTTCCTTTGAGCTGGCAAAAGAGCTTGACGCAGTGTTTGTTGCAGGCTTTGAGCTGGCAGCAGAGGCAATGAAAGAGGGTTGCAAGGCAGAGATGATGAACATCGGTGGTTCAATAGAAGTTAAAGGTTGGAAAATTAGTATGGTGCCAGCATTGCATTCAAGTACAAGTAATCCTTGTGGCTTTATCTTCCAGAAAAACGGAAAGACCATTTACCATGCTGGTGATACTGGCATTTCAAGGGAAATGGAGTTGCTTGGAAA
>JAUWWX010000078.1 GCA_030616665.1 archaeon
CCTCCATTTCCCCCTTTTCTACTTCGGCTTTTCTCCTTGCCTCAACCCTTTCAAGATACTTCTCTATTCTCAGGGGCTTCCTCTTTGCCATTTCCTCCTTTTCAACCCCGGCCAGGCCCTTTTCAAGCCTCCTGATGTCCTCAACAAAAGCCTTCTTGGCTGGCAATTCCTTTCCAACAGAAGGCTTCTTTTCAAGCCCCTCAAATGGCCCGGCCTTTTTCCCGGCAATCTTTCTCCCCTCCGCAGCGGAGATTGCTATCTGCTTTTCCACTTCCCTGGCCTCCATGGCTTTTTTGCCAATGCCAAGCCTTTGCAAAATCTTCCTAAGCCTTTCGCTTATGGGAATGCGCTTCTTCTTTGTCGTGGCTTGCTTGCCTTCAACTGAGGTAAGGTACTCCTTCCAGGCCTGCTCCTCCACTGAATTGCCTTTTGCAGCCATCTTCTTTCAACAACCTTTTTTTTCAAAAAAATCTTGCTATTACTGCCAATTATTAAGTGTTTATAAAATTTAAATGTTGCTAAAGCCGCCTCCTTTTACTGCCTACAGCCACTTTCATCTGTTGCCCTACATATGTCAAAACCAGGCTTTTTCACTGAGAAGGCATACAAGTCTGAGGCAAGGACTATTTCCTCAATCGGCTCGTTGAACTCTATCCTTACAGTGAAATCCTTCGGCAGCTTTACATTCTGCTCTATTTTGATCAGATAGTTGTTGTCAAGGTCTATTTGGAAATTTGTTGGGGTTGTGTACTTAATCTGAATCCAGGTATATTCCGGTGGACTCCCTGTAAAGTTTGCTGAAACTACTGCTACTCCATCAGGGCTAAAGCCAGGATAAATATTGCAAGTTGGGGCGCAGCCGTCCAGCAAAAGCCTTACTTCCACATAGTGTTCCAATCCGTTGTAGGCTTCCTGCTTGCAATTGCCGGTTTCAGAAAAACCGCCATTGCATTGCAAAGGATCTGCTTGCAAATCTATAGCTTCCAAAATTAGCTGCACGCCATAGCTTTTAATGTTGCTTTGTTCGAAGTTTGCCTCGCAGTCGTCATCAAGTGCTGTTCCGCCTCCAAACTCTACAATGTTGCTGTCCTCTAAAACCCAGAACTTGTAGCACTGTGGCAGCACCAAATATTCGATTTTTGGAGTGTCTCCTGTTCCGTCCCAGCCCCACTCGGTGTTTTGCAACACGTTGTACACTTCGATATCTTTACCTTCAGAGCCCTTTTCTATTGCAAAGATAGCGAAAAGGTTGATTGCATCATAGGTCTTTGCCTGGTAGGTCGCCTCGCCAGGAATTTGCTTTATCTCGAACCAGTTGTCGCCTACACTGAATTTCTCGAAGGGCATCAGCCTTCCGTAGGCAGACCCGGCGTAGCCCTCTCTTGCCACCAAAATCTGCTGCCTCATGTTGTCGAACGTGTTGTTTGCTTCCTTGAGAGCGATTTTTTGGGCAAAGTTTGCTTCCTGTTTTATGGCGGTCTGGCTTATTGAAATGCTTAGCACAATCACTGTACTTGCCAGCAAAAAAGCCATGAAGGTTAAAAAGATTCCTCGTTGTCCAACCATATTTTTTCACTTCACCCAAGCGTAGTAGTCTATTGTAAAGAACCTTAAGCGCTCTCCGCTGCAAATAAGCTTGGCGGTGTTGTACAACGGGCACTCTCCAACTTGCTTGTTCTGGTTTATTTCGACAATTATCGTGCCCTCGCAGTCTGGGTTGCAGCCGCTTAGCTCAAGACCTTCAAGCCTAACCTTCCAATAAGAGGGGTAGTAAGTTGGCGGTGGCTGGCAGTTGCCCTCTTTCCAAGAGCAAATGTTGTTAGGTGCAGATGCTGACATTGCAAGGTACAAATTGCCATCTGCTGATATTGTGTCCAAAGTCACGGGATTGTCTCCTTCATCTCCCATAAAAACACCGCTTCCGGCCCAGGCTATGCCAAGCTTGTTGCTGTGGTCTTTTTTGTAGAACGCTATCTCCAAGCCGCTTGGAAGGGGCGAGCTTGCAATGCCTATGTTTCTGTTGCTGTCGTTTGATATCTCCAGGTCGATTTTTACGTTGTCCATTAAAGGCAGGCTCATTATGCCGTATGTAAAGACAACATTCAGGTCAGCGTACTTGAATGGAATCTTTTTGTGGCATTTGGTGTTTTCGTTTGGCCCGCATTCACGCGTTTCGCCTTTTTTGCCGTCCCAGCTGACTGCGTTTTCGTTCTCTATGATTTCTAAGTCAAGCGGGGGGAACAAAACATATTCCTGGTAGCAGTTTGCCGCACCGCACGGCAGCTTTACATCGAATTTGGCAACCCACCACAATTCCCCGGCTATTGCCAGATTGGGGTAAGTCAGGGTTTCACCGCCAACGCAGGTTTCATTTCCGCTGCTGCATTGCCCAAAGCAGTTTACTCCCGGGAACGTAAAGCCATCCAATTTATCGTCCCAGATTCCGCACTTTTTATTGCTTTCGTTCCCATAGTTGCTAAATTCCATTCCATCAGGCACCGGAATCTTTATTTTAACGTTTTCCATAATTCTTGCTATTTCAAATGCAATAATGTTGTACATCTCCTGCAGAGCCCTCTCGTCAGCAGCGTAGTAGTACTTTCCGCAGTTTTGCAGGGCGCCGCTTTCGCAGTCTGCTTTGAACCTTTCATCGTCCTTGTCTAGGGCAATAGCATTCAAATCGGCTTCGTATGTTCCGATTATTGACTCGTCTGCAAAGCCGATTACGTAAATTCTTACCCCCTCTAATCTTGCCTCGTCCGCAGCCTCTATCGCCTGGGCTGCTGCCTGGCTTTCACTGCATGAGTTCCCTCCTCTGCAAATGTTTGCCTTTCCGTCTGTGAGCAAGACGATGAATTTCCCTGCATCGGGCCTGGCAATAGCAAATTCATCCAAGGAAGTGTCTATCGCATCTGCTATGGCAGTCAGTCCATTTGGCAGCAGCTCGTCCAAAGAACCTTTTGTCAGTTCCTTGTTGCTTGTTAGCCATTGCTCTGGAGTGGCTGTTGTAGAGAAGGAAAGCAAGCCAATTTCATCGTCATCTTTCCATGAGGCGTTGTCAATGAATTTCTTTGAAGCGTTTTTGGCTGAGTCAATTCTCGTAACATAGAAGTTTGCCCAAAAGTCTGTTACTTCATCGGCCCAAACCTCGACAGAGTAACTGCCCATAGCAATAGAAAAAGGGGGGCCTAAGGCATTGTACAGCTCTGAAATCTCTGCAGTTGTTAGGGCTCTATTGTAAACCCTTACCTCATCTATTAAGCCGTTGAAATAATCATTGGCAGCGTCATTCGAGAACCCAACATGTATCCCCTTTTGCCAGCCAAAATCAGAGGAAGATTTGCTGCCGCTTGCTCTTTGCACGCCGTCGACAAATATTTTTTGACCTCCGACACTGCCTCCAAAGACATGGGTCACATGGTGCCATCCTCCATCGGCGTAATTGACTCCGGAAGTACAAATTGTTTCACTGCTATATACACTGGTACACAGCTTCCCGCCGCTTAAATAAATATGCCGGTCATGGCCACCTACGCCAAGACTACTATCGACTACAGAAAATATTCCGCAGTTTGAGCAAGTAGTTTTGAACCACAGTGATGCAGTGTATGAAGTTTCAGACACATCAATGCTAACCTCCACATAATCATTGCTTCCATCGAAGCCAAGGGCGCTGCCAAAATACCCCCTTACCAGGTCGCTTTGGCTTAAGCCCCCCTGCAATGTTCCATCATTGGTGTGCGGGCTGTGGTCAAGAACCCTTCCGTCGGAAACGCTGTCCATTGGTAAATACATCACCCCTGTGCCAGTGTACTCAATGCTGCAGCTTGCCCTGCAAGCTTTTTCCACAGCGATGTTGCCGGCTGTGTCTTTCAGCCTTACCATCGCGCTTCCGCATTCCCCGGCATAGCCTTTTGTTTCAAAATCTATTTTCATTGCTATGCTATGTTTATCCACATCAAATGTTCCAAGCTGCTTCCAGTCAGTTAAATTTTGGCAGGTTGAAATCTGTTCTGAACAGTTCTGTCCGTTATAGCAGAGCCCGTTGTCAAAGTTGCCTGAGTCGGCTTCTATTGTAAGATAGCTGTATGCCGGGTAGGCTGTTTGAGGTGTGTCGCTCCATCCGTACAGCTGCCATATGCCTGTCGGCGCATAGCCTGGTGAAAAGTCCTGCTCAACAGTGCAATAAAACTCGCTCCCTCTTTGAATGCAGTTGTTTGCCTGGACGTATTCTAAGGCATCTGGTGCAACAAGTTTCATTGCAGGTGTATCGCATTTTCCGTCATATGCTGGAAATACCACCTGCCCAAACACCCTTTTCGCATTTGAGGGGGCTGTAAATGAATTGAGCAAAACCCAGTTTGAAAAACCGGCGCATGTACTGCCTTGCCCTGTTGCAGTTCCACCGCTTACGCTCTGCGGGTTTATTTCGAATGCCCTTGATGGCACTTTCCCAGTGCTTGCCTGGAATGGCTCTCTCCACCCAAGCCTCACGTTGTCACCAGAAGTGTCTTCTTCCATCCACACGTCCACATTGTGGTATCCTTGAGGCAGCCATATTTCCCTGCTATAGTCCCAACAATTGCATCTTCCCCCGCCAGAATACCAGTTTCTTATCTCGCCTCCGTCCACAAACACTGTGCATCCGTCATCGCAATCAATCGCAATAGTGTAATACCCTGGTGTTTCCGCATAAATGTATCCATCGTAGTGCTTTGAATAGTAATCGTCTCTTCCAAATGGGTTGTTGCCGCTCCATGCGCTGTCGTATATCTCTGACACTATTCCACTGCCTGAAACGCTTTCCAGCATGGTTCCATACTCTGTATCGCTATTGTAGAATTGGGCCCAATTGGTTGGATGGAAACCTGAGGTTTGCAGGTAGGCTGTCAAGTCAATTGAAGCACTGCCCCTTGAACCGTTTTCATAAATGCGTGTTTCAATCGAATAGGTTATGTCTTCGTCGCTCCACCCTTTGATGGAAACCTTTTGACTACTGCTTCCATTGTTTCCAATGTCGATGAAGCATTCCCCGCTACTGCTGTCCTGCATGTAGCATTTTCCGGCTTCTGTTGTAGAATAAACTGCCTGGAAGGCCGGCTGGCAAATTCCACTATATCCTGAAAACGTTATTTTCACTTCGCCTTTGCTGTAAGCCGGCAGGGCGATTTGCTTCAATGGCACAAAGTTTTCCTTGCTGAAGCAGTTGCTGTAAGCGCAGTTCTGTCCAAGGCAATTTCCGCTGTCAAC
>JAUWWX010000137.1 GCA_030616665.1 archaeon
AGATAGGGAGAAAAATAAAAAGAGGTGCGAAAACCTATAAGAATCCTTAAATTGACAAAAGAGAGATGTTACAGAAACACGGTTACAACGCCGTGCGGGTCCCTGTCAGCAACCCAAGTCTTAATCCTCTGCCAGACATCATAGTACGACGCGGTGAACACGTTTATGTTTTTGAAGTGAAAAACGTCAATTATTATGCTTATATTCCTAAAAGGCAAGTTGACAAATTGTTTCGTTTTCTGGACGAGTTTATTCCTGTTTCGAGAGAGTCCAAGCATGCGGTGTTAGCTGCACACATGGGGAAGAAATGGATATTCAAAGAGATACTGTGGAAAAAATGGGAGAAGGGGAAACTGCCTGAGAAAGAGCGTATTCTGAAGAGAGACAAAGGCAACTTCAGCCTAGAAAAGGGCTGCAGGAAATAGCCTCTCCTTGAAGGTGCCGCAAGGGAAGGATTGCGAGGGCGACCAGAAAGAACTTCGAAAGCTGATAAGCCTTACATGCTTGTGGGCACTTTCATCCTAAAACATTAAATTAGATGATGAAAACAGGTTTTAAACCGATGGTGTTGCAAAATACTGAAACACTCCACCGAGGAACATTTTACGATGCAAAAGACTCGCCCGACAGGCATGACCGCCTTCGCTGTCGTTTGGATTGGCCAGGTCGTATCACTTCTCGGCACAGCCATGACCGGTTTTGCTCTTACCATATGGGCTTGGCAAATTACCGGTGAGGCAACAGCTTTAGCCTTGGTTGGCTTTTTCGCATTCGCGCCAATTGTGTTGATGAGTCCAGTCGCTGGAGCGCTGGTGGATCGCTGGAATAGAAAGTTGGCGATGATGATCAGCGACTTGGCTGCTGTCCTGTCTACAATAGTCGTCCTGTTGCTTTTTTCAGCAGGCAATTTGCAGATTTGGCATCTCTACTTGACAGGAGCCTTCTCAGGGATTTTTCAGGCTTTCCAGTTTCCCGCTTATTCGGCAGCTGTAACTACGATGGTCTCTAAAGAACAGTATGGTCGCGCCAGCGGCATGCTTTCAATGGCCCGATTCGCTTCCAGTATCTTCGCTCCTGCGTTGGCTGCAATCCTGCTAGGCATCATTGGCATCGGTGGCATCTTGACAATTGATGTCGTCACGTTTCTCGTCGCGATTAGCGCATTGCTCCTAGTTCACATTCCACAGCCTATAGTCACTGAAGAAGGACGCAAAAGCAGAGGAAGTCTCTGGAAAGAGTCAGGTTACGGGTTTCACTACATTTATGAGCGACCAAGCTTGCTGGGCCTATTACTGATTTTCTTCGCTGTTAATTTGGTGGTTCCATTTGCCACTACGGTTTTGGCACCAATGCTTTTGGCGCGCACTGGAAATGATGCAACGGTATTGGGAATTGTACAGTCGGCTATGGGGCTTGGGGGACTAGTCGGCGGCATAGTGCTTAGCGTTTGGGGTGGTCCAAAGCGTAGGATACATGGGATACTGATAGGGTTGGCGCTTGCCATGGTAGGAATACTGTTGATCGGCCTCGGACGCAGCCCCTTTATCTGGGCTTTAGCCACCTTCTTCACACTGTTTTTTGTCCCTATCCTCCAAGGTTCCAGTCAAGCCATCTGGCAGGCCAAGGTTGCTCCCGACGTGCAGGGACGCGTATTTGCCGCTAGAGGAATGATTGCGCAAATCAGCGCTCCAGTTGCCATGCTGCTTGCGGGGCCTCTTGCCGATCGCGTCTTCGAACCAGCCATGATGCCTGGAGGTAGCTTGGCAGTCACATTCGGTGGGTTGGTTGGCACTGGTCCCGGGACTGGCATGTCGCTCATGTTTGTCATCGCTGGCGCCTTGAGGGTCCTGATCGGCTTGGGAGGATATGCCTTCCGTGTTGTGCGGAACATCGAAGACATCTTGCCAGACTACAAAATTGATGCTGACGTGTCCACTTGACCACAATTGCATGATTTATGCGTGAAAGCGATGTGTTGGCTATATATGGCAACTATTGAAGCGTGAGTTTTTGAAGCGAAATAGATTAAACCAAAAGAAATGGGCAATTGAATTTTACTGATTTTGTCAAAGCATCCTGAAAAGGATATATTCGGCTGAACTTATTTCAGATATTTTGTCAATTTATGTCTTTCAGGTTTAATTTTTATAGAGAAATGTGTCAGTAAATGTGCGTGGGCTGGCAGTTCATTTAGAAAGTTTTGGATCTTTAGTATGGGAACTATTGGAACTTTATTGTGGAACTTGAAAGGTCCTTGTGTAAGCGATAGTACTGTTGGAGTGAATAAGGTCTGCCTCCAGTTTTCTATCTTTATTTTTGCTTTTTCATGGACTATTGGAAAAGCGTCTGCTAGGGCTTCAGTTCGTTTTACCTGCATCTCAACGACTTTAACTATAGCTGCTCTACTCCAGCCATGATGCCAATGCTTGCAGTCCACGCAAACGATTAGGGGTTCCATACATGCTAATAGGTCGATTTCAAACCTCTTTCCTACATGTTTAAAACGGAAATTGTTCGTAACACTGTAACCGTTTGCTCTGAAAGCCTCAGCAGCCAAGTTTTCAAACTCCTTCCACTGAAGAAAAGTGCACACGCGTTCAAAATCCGCTCCCAACCGAATGGCACGAACTGCAATCTCTACACATTGAATCGATGTCACATCAACTACTCCTTGCCTTTGTTGACAAAGCATGTTTTGGCAAAGGTTCTCTAAAATTTCGTTGACAACGGGCATCGAAACCCGGGCATCCTTGCCGAGAAGTTCTTTCCGGAACGGTCCTTGCTTGGTCAGTTTTAACAGTGAAACGAGAATTTGCGTTTCAATCGTCATCTTTACTCAGAGTTAATTTGGAGCGCTCCTATTTTACGGTTGACTTAATGAGAGCTTATTCTGTCCATAGAAGGGAAAGCTCG
>JAUWWX010000006.1 GCA_030616665.1 archaeon
AACGGTCATAGGCGAGTTTAACGATTCAGGCAAATGTCTTGTCAACTACAAGGGAAGCAAGGTCCTGGATTTGGATCTTGGCTTTTTGCACAACGGTCTTCCCAAGAAGTCGCTGAAAACAAAGCCAATGAAAGGCAATCTCAAAGCGCCTTCCTTCCCAGAGCCAAATAACCTGAGCCAGACATTGCTTGCTATGCTGAGCAGGCTGAACCTTTGCAGCAAGGAATTTGTTTCAGCCCAATACGACCACGAGGTGCAGGGAAGTTCTGTTTTGAAGCCGCTGCAGGGCAAGGGCAGAGTAAATGCGGAAGCAGGCGTTGTAAGGCCCTCTTTGGATAGCGTTAAGGGCATTGCTGTTTCCCATGCGCTGTATCCTGGCTATGGCGACATTGATACCTACTGGATGGCTGCATGCGCGATAGATAGCGCAGTCAAAAACCTTGTTTCTGTGGGGGCAAAGCCTGGAGACATTGCGCTTCTTGACAACTTCTGCTGGTGCAGCAGCGATGAACCAGAAAGGCTGTGGCAGCTGCGAAGGGCTGCCAAGGCATGCTTTGACTTTGCAACAGCCTATGGAACGCCATTCATTTCAGGGAAGGACAGCATGTTCAACGACTTCAAGGGCTTTGACCAACATGGCAAGGAGCTGAAGATTTCGGTTCCTCCAACGCTTCTTGTTTCCTCGCTTGCAGTTATAGCCAACCTTGAAAAATGCGTTTCAATGGACGCAAAGGTTGAAGGAGACCTTGTATACGTTTTGGGTCTGACAAAGGGAGAGCTTGGCGCATCAGAGTACTACAGGATGCAGGCTGAAAAGACAGGCGACAAAAAATCCATTGACGGGTCAGTCCCGCGGGTCAACGCTGAAAATGCGGCAAGGCTTTACAATTCCCTGTCAAAAGCGATTGAAAAAGGCCTTGTGGCCTCGGCCCAGCCTGTCGGCCTTGGCGGGCTTGGGGTTGCGGTTGCCAAGAAATGCATTGCAGGGCAAGTTGGAGCAAAACTGGATTTAACCAGGGTTCCTGTTGCAGGTGTTGGCAGGAACGACACTGTTTTGTTCAGCGAAAGCCAAAGCAGGTTTGTTGTTACGATTGCGCCACGCAACAAGGCTGCGTTTGAAGAAGCAATGAACGGCTGCCAATTTGCAGGGGTTGGCACAATTACTGGAAAGAAACTTGAGGTGAGAGGGCTGCAGGGAGAAACCATTATCGATGCTCCCTTGCCTGAACTGGAGGAAGCCTACAAAAAGACCTTGAGGGATTACTGATGGCAAAAGCAATTGTTTTGACAGGCTATGGAATTAACTGCGAGGAAGAAACAGCCTTTTCCTTCAAAAAGGCAGGTGCAGAAGCAGAAATAGTGCATGTAAACGACCTTATTGCCAGCCCCAAAAGGCTTTCGGAAGCGCAGATCCTTGCCTTCCCAGGGGGATTTTCGTACGGGGACGACACAGGCAGTGGAAATGCCCTTGTAAACAAGATTAGGGCCAATTTGTGGAACGAGCTTGCTGACTTCGTCAAGGCAGAAAACCTAATTCTGGGCATTTGCAACGGCTTCCAGGTCATAGCAAACCTTGGCATTCTGCCAGGAATCAAGGACAGGCAACCCCAAAGAAAGGTTGCCTTGAGCCACAACAATTCAGCAAGATACGAGTGCAGGTGGGTTTCGCTGAAAAGCTTTTCGGAAAAATGCGTTTTCACAAAAGGCATTGACTTCATTAAGATGCCTGTTGCCCACGGCGAAGGAAAGTTCGCGGCAAGCGAGGACACGCTGAAGCAGTTGAATGACAATGGCCAGATAGTGTTCAGGTATGCAAAAGGCCAGGATGTTGCAAAAGGAGGATTCCCCTTCAACCCAAACGGCTCAGCAGAAGACATTGCTGCTATTTGCGACAAAACCGGCAGGATTTTTGGCATGATGCCCCACCCTGAGAGAAACATTTTCTTTACGCAGCAGCCTGACTGGACCCTGCAGAAGGAAAGGCTTCTCAGGGCGGGAAAAAAACTGCCCGAGGAAAGTGACGGAATACGCATTTTTAAGAACGCAGTTGATTATTTTAGATAGTGGTTAAATATGAAGTACAGCGATTTTGTTGACTACGAACTACTTGACCCGGTTAAAAGGGCGGCAATTGAAACGTTTAGTGGAACGCTTGAAAAGCCTGAGAGGCTTGGAATGAGAATAATCCCGGAAACGTTGGGTGAGCCAGCAATAGCGATTGATTTCCCCTCGCAGGATTTCATGCTTGGCTTCAACGTCGAGGGCCTTGGCACAAAGAACATGATTGCCGATTCCATGTCAAAAGATCCGAGGGGGAAGGGCGTCAAGTATTATGAAAGCATTGGCGTGGACTGCCTTGCAATGTCAACCAATGATTTGGCTGCAATCGGCGCTGATGCCTTTGTCTACGGAGACATTCTAAGTTCAGGCGACAGCAGCTGGTTTTCTGATTTGGAAAAGTCAAAGGCGATATTGCACGGCTTCAGGCAGGCAGCAGAGGAAATTGGTTTGGCTGTTCCCTGCGGCGAAACCCCAACATTGAAGGGCATTGTAAATGAAAGCACTGTTGATATGGCCGGTGCATCAATTGGCCTGATAAAGCCAAAGCAACGCTTGCTGTTTGGAAAGGACCTTGCAGAGGGCGACATAATAGTTGGTCTTGAGAGTTCGGGAATTCACTCAAACGGTCTTTCCCTGGCAAGAAAGGTTGCTGAATCATTGCCACAGGGCTATTTCACTGAGATGCCCTCAGGAAAAGTGCTTGGAGAAGAATTGCTGCTGCCAACAACCCTTTACACGCGTTGCTTAATGGAAATGCTTGACAAAAGCAAAGCGCACTACCTTTCGCCAATCACCGGCCACGGCTGGAAGAAAATCATGAGAGCGAAAAAACCGTTTTCCTACAAGATTGATTTTGTGCCACCCGTTTCAGAACTGTTCAAATTCCTTGTCGAGAAAGGCCAGGTTTCGGAAAAGGAGGCATACTTCACCTGGAACATGGGAATTGGCTATGTTGTAATCGCACCAAGGGCGAGTAGGGACAAGCTGTTGAGCATTAGCGAAAAGCATGGCATCAAGGCCTTTGAGCTTGGCTCTGTAAGAGAGGGTCCAAGAAGAGTTGAAATAAAGCCAAAAGACCTTGTCTTTGAGTGAATTCTCCTTCTTTTTTATTGGTTTGCAAGCCAATTCTTTTTTATGGAGAAAGAGAAGAGGCAATTGCTTGAATTGCTTGAGCAGTCGATTAAAAAAAACTCGCCAAAGGAACAATTCGGAATTCTGTTCTCAGGAGGCCTCGACTCTGCATTGCTTGCACTGCTGTGCAAAAGGCTTGGCCTAGACTTTATATGCTTCTTTGGCTTTGTGCATGGCCTGGGAGAAGCAAAAGACTTTGCCTTTGCAGAAAAGGCGGCAAAATGCCTTGGCCTGTCGCTTGAAACTGGCTCTGTTTCAATGCAACAAATGCCCAAGCTAATTGCGGAAACGGTCTCATTAATCAATTCAACAAGCCCTGTGCAGGTAGGCGTTGCACTGCCTCTAGCAATTGCCTGCAAAAAAGCAAAGCAAAACAACATTCATGTAATTTTTTCCGGCATGGGAGCGGACGAATTGTTTTGTGGTTATGCAAAGTTCCGGAAATCAAAAAACCTTGCCCTGGATTCACTGAGGGAGATGCAGCAGCTGCCGGAAAAAGACCTGAAAAGGGACCAGGCCATTTGTGCAGCGAATGCCATGCAGCTGAGGACGCCTTTCCTCAATGCCAAGCTGCTAAAATTTGCTTTGTCTCTGCCAAACCAGTTCAAGTTGTCTTCAACCAGAAACAAAATCATTCTGAGACAACTTGCCCTTGCCCTTGGCTTGCCTCGTGAGATAGCGGAGCGAAAGAAGGTTGCAGCGCAGTACGGAAGCAACAGCGACAAGGCGATTGAAAGGCTTGCAAAGAGGGCAAAAAAAAGCAAATCAGAGTACCTTGCAGGATTTGCCAAAAAGCCAAAAATAGCGGCCCTTTTCAGCGGCGGAAAGGACAGCTGCCTTGCCCTATGGCTTCTACATAACAGGGGGCAGGAGGTATCCTGCCTTGTCTCAATCATCCCAAAAAATAGTGATTCCTTCATGTACCACAAGCCCAATAAAAAAATCCTGAAACTGCAGTCAAAGGCAATTGGCATTCCCATTATCCTGAAGAGAACACCAGGGGAGAAGGAAAAAGATCTTGCTGCATTAAGGCTTGCTTTGTCCGAGGCAAAGAAGCGCTTTGGCATAGAAGGGGTTGTGAGCGGTGCCATGTACAGCAATTACCAAAGGAAGCGCATTCAAAAGGTCTGCGATTCCCTCAACCTAAAGCCTTTCTTCCCCTTGTGGCACAAGCAGCAGCTTGACGAATTGCTTCTCCTTGTAAACAACAGTTTTGTTTTCATCATGGCCAAGATTGCTGGCCTGGGCTTAACCGAGGAATGGCTTGGCAGGCCCATTGGCCAGGCAGACATTGCCCTGCTGCAGGGAATGAGCAAAAAATTTGGCTTCAATGTTGCTGGCGAGGGCGGCGAGTATGAATCACTTGTGCTTGACGCGCCGAACTTTTCAGAAAGAATTTGCATCTCAATGTCGGAGAAGAAAATGGAAAACGAATTTACTGGTTTTTTGGAGATAAGGGAAGCAAGGCTTGAGCTCAAGAATTAGAAAAAAAGGAAAACATAATTGAGTGCTTTCTTCTTTTTATTCCTTTGTCCCCCCTAGTCAGGCGGAGCGACTTGGCTACATCTTCCCAGAAGATGAGAACGGCCACTACTTCACAATGCAGGCATTCCTTGGGATAAAAGAGGGTTCTGTTTAAAGCATTGCGGAAACCCCCGACAAAAACAATTAAATTACCCAAGGCACTGAATTCTTATGTCATGCCAAAAAAACCCTCGGCCAAAAGCAGACCTGTTCCAAGGGGAAAGTTCACATCAAATGACATAGTTGCTTTGGCAAAAGCAAGGGGCTTGCCCTTGACCAAAAACCACATAACTGACAGGCTCAGGCTGATAAGAAAAGGTAAAAGGTCCAGACCGGAGGGCCTTAAACAGGACATGTCCAGCGTTGGGCAAAGATTCTTGTTTCCGAAGGCCTTTGTTAACCAATTGCTTGCCGAGGCAAGGCAGAGGAAGAACCTGCCACGGCATTTGGAAAAAGCCAGGGTTTTGCCTTTGGAAAAACTGGCGTCAGAGCTTGGTTTGAAGCAAAATGCAATTCTAAGATACCATTATACAGGAAAGCTGAATACCTTTTTGTTTTCCGGAAAGCACTATGTCACAAGGCGCGAATCAAATCGCTTCAAGGAATGGTACAATGACAACATTGCAGCAACCATGTCCTCCAAGGGCGGAAAGGCCAGGCTGCAGGGAAAAAGGGCTAGGCGCAAGTTTGACCCTCGCACGCAGCGGGAAGTCAAGTGGTGGCTTGAAGACATGCTTCCAATGGTTAGAAGTCAAGCAAAAGCTAAAATAATGAGAAAGCTTATTGAGGGAAGCCGGCATGTGTCCTACGAAGAATTCATGGCGCGCATCTCACCAAAATTAAACAAAATGTTCAAAGGCAAGAAAGGCTAGCTGTCTTGATTTGAATCTTTCAAATTCAAAGCCCTATAACCCAAAGTGCTGCTTTTCCTCTTTTGCCTTTTCTTCGAGGTAGCGCATGTACTCGTTTTGGAGGTTTATCACTGTACTAATCTTTCCTGAGTCCAAAAACCGCCCGATGTTTTTCAGGAACACGTTTCCGCCAACCACATAAGGCATGCAGACAAAGTCAGCTCCTGCCCTGTACAGCTTTAATGCATCTCCATAGTAGTGCGCCCTGGCAAAGACAGGCGTTATCTTGTTTGCCCTCTTTATAAATGAGAGTGCTTTCAGCGAGGCCTTTATGTTTGGGATTGCCAGCACAACAAGTTTGGCATCCTTTGGGTTTGCTTTTCTAAGGGATTCTGGCTCGTCGGCCTCGCCGTAGAAGGCGTTTATTCTCTGCTTGATGCAGCTGTACACCACTTCACTGTCCTGGTCTACTACATTGAGCGAATGGTTTTTGTAAAGGGCTTTTGCAATGCTGCTCCCCATTGTTCCAGCGCCAATGACTATTATGTGGCCTTCAAGCTTTTTGGGAATCATTTCAAGGCTTGCAAGCTTCCTGCTGAACCTTGCCCCCTTCAGCCTTTTTGGAAGCCTCTTTCCTGCTTTCTCAAGCGCCTTGTTGACTCCGGCATAGGAGCGCATCAGGTATGGCGACAGCACCATTGAGATGGTGATTGTCAGGATTATGACGGAAAAAAGCCCCCTCGAAAGGATGCTTGAGCCAGGATCAAGGGGATTGTAGCCCATCTGGGCTACTATGAGGCTGAACTCGCTTACATTTGCAAGGCCAAGGGCAACAATTAGGCCTACCCTGCTGCCAAAGCCGCTAAAGAGCGTTGTCAGGTAGTACATCAAGGGCTTTATGATAAACACCATTGCAATTATGAAGGCAATCAATGCAATGGGGATTGCGGCAAAGAAAAAGGTGAGCTGCATTCCCAGTGAAACGAAGAAGATTATGACAAAGAAGTCCCTCAAGCCCCTAATCTTGTTGAATATCTCGGTGTTGTATGGCAGGGTTGACAATGCAAGACCTCCAATAAATGCACCAATGGCAATAGGCAATTCCATTAGAAGCGCAAGTGCGATGAAGATAAAGCAGCTGCTTAGGGCTGCAAGGTAGAACTCCTCATGGTAGTTGAGGCTGAACCTGAAGACTCTTGGCAAGAGGTGCCTGTTGATTAAAGCTGCTGCCCCAATCAAAACCGCGACCTTTATCACAACAAGCCCAAAAAAGCTTGGGCCAATGGCACTTCCAATGCCTTTAAGCAGTGGGATTGCAAGGATAACCAAAAAGTCCTGGATAAGCAGGAAGCCAATCAAGATCCGGCCGTGCAGGGTGTTTATCTGATAGTTGTCGCCCAACAGCTTTAGCACAACCATTGTTGAGCTGAATGCAAGGATTACCCCAAGAAAAATCGATTGTTCGAACGAAATTATTTCCGGAAAAACCACGCCGAAAAGCGTTACAATCGCGATTGTCAGGACAACCTGCAGGGTGGCGCCTATTCCTGCAAGCTTTCCAACGCTGAAAAGCTTCCTGGCGTCAAGTTCAACGCCAATGCTGAATAGGAGGAAGGCAATTCCCAGTTCAGACAAAATCCTGATGTCCTGCATATTTGAGATTCCGATTGGAATGCCTCCAAATGAATAGCCCAGGGCGCCAAGGCCGATTGGCCCGATTGCAATGCCGGCAAGAATGTATGCAAGCAGGCTTGGCTGTTTCAGCACTTTTGCTATATAGCCGAACAGCGTGGCTGCCACTACAATAAGCCCGAGGTCTATAAGCAGCGTGAACTCCATTGCCAATCAGTTAATAAAAAACCGTTTTCCCTTATTTAAAGCTTTCTGAGAATCAAACCCTTTTCAGGGCGCCTTTCAATTTACCCAAGAGAACCAGGGAAACAGGTTTCCTTTTTTCGGCTTCTTTGCACAGTTCCAATAAACACAGTATTTCATTGTCAAGTACTTTCTCAAATCTTTTAACTGTTTTGTGGTCTATGCCTTTTTTGTTAATTAAATCCATCAAAAACCTTACGTTTTTCGCGCGTTTTTTAATTTCTGCTTGATTTTGCAAAAAATTTGTTTTGTTGAACAATGGCCTTCTCTCCCTCCGAGGTTTCTTTGCAGGCCTTGGCCTCATTTTGCAAACTTCCACTTCGTTCCCTTGGCTGTGTCGTCCAACAAGATGCCTTTTCTCCCAAGCCTTTCCCTTATCTTGTCTGCCTCAGCCCATTTCTTTTCCTTCCTAAGGGCTTCTCTTTTCTTTATCAGCTGCAAATCCTCTTTTGAGATTTCGGCCTTCTGCTCGAAATCCATTACGGCAAAGACGCTGTCTATCTTCCTCAAAAGGTCAAGGGCGGCTTTTGCGTCCCTCTTTCCAACAGCGCCTTTTGCAAGAAGCGCGTTTGCAGACCTGACAAAGCGGAACAGCGCAGCAAATGCCAGCGAGGTATTCAAATCGTCGTCCATTGCTGACTCAAACTTTTTCTTTGCTTTCTCAACCGCTTTCTTCACCTGCCCTGAATCTTTGCCGCTTGCTTCCTGCAGCTTCGAAATCAACTCATCCAGCCTGTCAATTGAATTCTGTGCTGCCCTAAGCCCTTCAAAAGTAAAGTTCAGTGGCTGCCTGTAGTGGCTGCTAATCATCAGGTAGCGGATTGCAATAGGGTTATGCTGCTTCAAGTCGCGCAACGTGTAGAAATTTCCAAGGCTCTTGCTCATCTTTTCTCCGTTCACCTGCAGGAAAGCGTTGTGGAACCAGTAGCGTGCAAACATTTTTCCTGTCGTGCCTTCACTCTGTGCAATCTCGTTCTCGTGGTGCGGGAAAATCAGGTCTTCTCCTCCGCCATGAATGTCAAATGTTTCGCCAAGGTAACGCATGCTCATTGCGCTGCACTCAATGTGCCATCCTGGTCTGCCTTTTCCAATTTCCTCATCCCAGAAAACCTTTCCATCGTCTTTTGTCCAGGCCTTCCACAGCGCAAAGTCTCTTGCCTCTCCCTTCTCGTATTCATCCTGCTTAACTCTCGCACCTGTTCTCAGCTTCTTGAAGTCAATGTGAGAAAGCTTGCCATAGCGCTTGAACTTTGCAATCGTGTAGTAAATGCTTCCGTCGCTGGCCTTGTAGGCATAGCCCTTCCTCAAGAGTTTTTTTACGAGGGCAACCATTTCCTTAATGTGCTTGGTTGCCCTTGGGTAAGCGTCTGCAGGCATTGCCCTCACGGCTTCCATGTCCCCAAAGAAGGCTTTGCTATACCTGTCAGTAAATTCCTTCAGGGAAACTCCTTCCTTTCCTGAGCCCCTAATGGTTTTGTCGTCAACATCAGTAATGTTTCGAACGTGCTTTACCTTGAAGCCCTTGTACAGGAGGTAGCGTTTTAGCACGTCTTCTGTCAAAAAGGTCTTCAGGTTGCCAATGTGAATGTAATCATAGACAGTCGGGCCGCAGGTGTACAAGCCAACTTTGCCCCTGTGCAGTGGCTTGAATTCCTCTTTTTTCCTTGCCAGGGTGTTGTACAATTTCAGCATTTCAAACCAATACATTAATGAATTAAAGAATATTAAAAGAATTGGTTTTTTAGGGCAGTTGCCCCAGGCCCTAAATCCTGAACTGTGTTTTCCAGTAGTTGCAGACTTCAACTGTTTTCCTTTCCGCAATCCCAGTGTACTTTTCAGGGTTTTGCAGCAATTCCTTTTGCTGCGGTGAAAGCCTTTCAATAAACTGCTTGGCTTCTTCATCAGCATTGACCAATTGCATCAATTTCTTGCCTGTCTTCTCAGCCTCCAAAGTCTTCTGCCTCACGTACTCATGCGCATCAGGATGCCCTTTTGCTGCCAGCAGCAAATACAACGGTTCAGCGGCAATGCCCTGCCTGCTTTTGTCAAAATTCCTGAGCATGTCCTTCTTGTCTACAACCATCTTTTCGCAGACTTTGTTCAATCGCTTCGCGCTGCTGACAAGCGCTGCAAACAACTCTGGTACAAATCTCTGGGAAGCGCTGTTCGTTAAATCCCTCTGGTGCTCGCTTATCGCATCCAAATTGAATGTTACAACCCTTGGCATAAAGGCCTTCCACATGCTTTTCACGTTCTCAAAATTGATTGGGTTTCTCTTGTGAGGCATTGTTGAACTGCCAACCTGCTTTGCCTCAAAGGCTTCTCCAACCTCTGCTATTTCTGAACGCTGCAAGTGCCTCATGTCATCGGAAAAGTTTGCCAATACATTAAATGCCCCGACCACTGCGTTCAGCAAATCAAGCAGTGTTTCTGGAGCAACAACCTGTGTTGAGTGCAGGCACTGCTTCAGGCCAAGCTCCTGCATGATGCTTTTCTCAAATGCGACAGGGTCCTGAATGAAGAGGCTGCTGCCATTGTAGGCTCCAACCGCCCCGCTAAACTTTCCTTCCAAACCATCCTTCGCTGCCTCGATTGCCTTAATCCTGTTTCCAAGCCTGTTCACGTATCCTGCAATCGCAAAGCCAAAGGTGATTGGCTCTGCGTGCTGCCCGTGTGTTCTGCCAATCTGCAAGGTGCTCTTCTCCCTAAGCGCAATCTGAATCAAGGTTTTTTCAAGCTTTAGCAAAGCAGGCAGAACAAGTTTCTCACAAGAGTCCTTGTATCTCAACGCATTCGCCGTATCCACGATGTCATAGCTTGTAGCCCCAAAGTGAACAAAGGGCTTTGCAGAATCGCTTACTCTCTTCCTAATGCAGTTTACCAATGCCCTGACATCGTGCCTTGTAACCATTTCCTCTGCGTAAACCTCTTCAGCCTTAACCTGTTCCGCTGCCTTTGCAATTTCTTCCGCGATTTCCCTGCTGCAAATCCCCTGCTTTGCCAATGCTGTTGCTAAAGCCGCTTCTACCCTTGCCTGGTATCTTATCCTTGCTTCCTCACTCAGCAATTCGGCTGTTTCCTCGTCCCAGTACCTGTAGTCCAATGGCGAAACAGTGTCAAATTTTTCCATTCTATTTTGCCCCCTTTTCCAAAAACGACTTATAGCTTTGCATCACTTCCCCTATGCTTGGTGCGTTCCACTGCTTTTTGCCGGTCCATTCCTCGCAGACGCTCTTGTACATGTTTGCCGTGATTTCAACAAGCTCTGGCGGCAGCTTTTCGGGTATGGTAAACTGACCGTGACCCTTTCCCTCTGCCTTCTCCCTTTCAATAACAGAATACCAGGGGGTTGTTTTGTAATAATCGCGAAGAATCTGCTTGCTTACATGCATTCCATGAAACAAAAACCTGTCTTCGTCCAGGGTTCCGCAAACATCCACCAAAATAAGCTCCCTTTTTGGGCTCATTGCAAATTCAACCTTTCCGTCAGCGTGTTCCAGTCCAATTTCCTCTGCCCTTTTTGTAAGAAAGTCATTTACCTTCAGGGCTTTGCCCTTCAATTCCCCAACCTCTTCCTTGCTCAAGCAAGCGATTTCACTTGCCTCTTCCCAAGACAAATACCTGTCGCTTGGCTCGAGCTTTGTGCTCACATCCATTATTGGCTGAGCAAGCCTTTCGCCTGGCTGAGGCATCTTACTTAGCCCGAGCTTCTCCGGAGTGGTCTGCCCATTGCTCAGCCTTTTGAAGACGCTGCTTCCCTCCGGAAGAATGTTTCGGAAAATCACTTCCAAGGGAACAAGGTAATTGACCATTCCCTCCTTCAACTCGCCTTTCTGCGGGAACAAGACCCTTACAAGGTCGACCTCCATTTCATTGCCGCTCACCAATTTCCTAAAATGGCTTTTTATACCCAGCTTTTCCAGTTCCTGAAAGTTGTAAGCTGCCATTCTGCACAATGCCTCTCCCTTGCCTGGAATCACGTCAGGCATTTTACCAAAATCGAAAACCGAGTAGTCATCCGTAAACTTGAACACGCCGACCCCTGTCTCTTCTGCAGTAGCAGGCTTTTGCACAGCCAAATCCTTCACACTTCCCATCTACTTGCCTCCGCTAACGATTTTTGCAGCACACAAAGCAGCGTTTTCTCCCCTGCCCAGGCCAACCCAAATTCCCTTTGTTGCAAGCCCAGCCAGCTTCAAGGCATCCTGCTTGTCTGAATCAGCCTTAACAGGCACAAAAATAACTAGTTGGCTCTCTGAGTCAACTGACTCAACGGTTTACAGCGCGATGAAGTCAATGAAAACTGCGTCCCTGACCTTGTAGGAGTTCTCTTCCTGAACCTCGAAGGCAGTTCCCAATTCCTCCAGCTTTTTCTTGCAGGCCTCAAACCTCTTGCTTGCCTCCCCGCTTTCCTCCGGTGCAACCAGCACAACCTTCTTCCTGCCCTTCTCAATTGCCTTGGCTGCTGCAACTGCTTCCTCTATCGCCTCAACGCCAACGCCCAAGACAGCAAAACCGCGGGGCATTTGGTGAATGCTCAGCAATGCATCCAAGCCAGAGTAATTGCTGTTAACAGGCATTCCAATCACAAGCTTGTCTGAGTGCGATGCAATAAATCCAGGCAGTGCAGCACTCAAACCTGCTCCTGCAATCACAACCCCTTCCTTGCTTTTTTTAAGAATCTTAATAAGCTTCTCTGGTTCCCTGTGCGCTGAGCAAACCTCAAGCCTTGCCTTTAAGCCCTTTTCCTCTAGCTTTTCCATCAATGGCTTAAAAACAGCCTTGTCTGACTCGCTGCCAAAGATTACCAACACTTGCCCCAAGAAAAACCCTAAAAACTATGCGGAATAAAGGCGTTTTAAACATATGCGTGAAATTCCCTTTCTCAGATTTTAGGAATCCGTTGAATAGTTTCCCCTTTTTTTATTTTGGTCTTCTTCTGCCTCTTTGGGGGCTTGTTCTCTTTTGTTTGACCTTTTTTCTTGGCAACGGCCTGGTTTTTTTTCTGTGAAGATAGAATTTCACCCAACTGTTTGGGCAGGCGTATAGTAGCTTGTGGGGAAACGCTTTTACGCTTCTTAGAGCACCGGCTCCTCGTCTTGTTCTAACTTTAACTGTGAAGGGCCAAAATGGTGCGTCAAAGGCCATGCCGAATTTTTTGTAGTTTTTATCCAGTATTCCAGCAAACTTTTTGTTTGCACGCCAGAGTTGTTGCTCTGTTACGTTTTGTTTTAAAAAAATCCACATGTCAATGTCTTTTCCTGTTGATTTCTCACGTGGTTTAAATGCCGAGCCCAATAAAACAATTGACTCTATCAATGAAAATTCTAGTTGTTGCTTGAATTCTCTAACAGTTTCCACAGCAACCAAGCGATTATAGCCAAAAATAATTGGCTTTGGAAGAATATCTAGCGGTTCCCTTTTAGGCATGCTAATTAAATTGTTGTCAAAGGAATTATTTAAATCAATCCGTTGGCAAGAGGGTGCTTTTGTGAAGCCCCTGGTTGGTTTTGCACCAACAAACTCCTGCTTACGAAGCAGGTGCTTTCGCTGCTTAAGCTACAGGGGCATGTTCATATTTTTTCAGGGTTCTCCAGAACACGTTGGACTTTATTCCTGTAGTCGTCGCTGACAACAAGTCTTTGGTCTTGCTTTTTGGAAAAATTTTTATAGAGGCCTTGGCTTTGTCAATGTATTTTTTGGTGAAGTGCTTGCAGTATTTGACGACTTTCTTTGAGGCCAAGGTTTTAGTAATTGCTGTGAAGTCTTTTTCAGATTTTTTTGGTTTGTTGACTAGTTTTAGGAAACTTGTTTTGTCGATGGTTCTCCACTTGGTTAAAGCGAGGTAGACTGGCAGTGTCAACTTTTTGTGTCTGATTGAGTTGTATTGGTCTTGGTAGTATTTGAATTCTTCGGGGTAGGATTTTTCTTTTGGCGGAATGAAGTCGCCAACTTCGTGGACGATTTGGAAGGCTGTGCCAAACTGTTTGCCGAATTCTAACAAGGCGTTGATTTGTTTTTGGCTGGCGTTGGCCAAGAGGGCGCCAATTTTTAGGCAGTTTCCATAGAATTTGCCGCCGACAAAATAGCATTTCTTTTCGTATAATTTAAAGTAGTCGTCAAAGTCTTTGAATTTGCCTAGGTTCTCTATTTTAAGCACGCTGATATCCAAAAACTGGTACAAAGAGACGTTGTAATTCATTTCATTTAACAAGGTTTTAATTTCATTGACCTTCTCTTTCGGAAAGCCTTTGAGTTCATCCAAAGCCTTGAAAGCCATTTGCCTTAAAATCAAAGCAGAAAGCACCTCGTTGTTTATTTTTTCTTTGGGCCAGGAGCCGCCTTTTTCGTCAAACATGCTGTCAACGACATACCAGGATATGTTTGCCAATTCAACGGCTACACAAGCAGGCAAAATTTTTCTCCAATTCTTTCCACCGCAGACTTCGTACCCAAGCCTAACAAAATTTGGCTTGATTTTTGGAGTAGCGAAAGACTTCCTTCTTTTAGGATGATACAAAACTTGCTTCCAGAGCTCTTTATTTATTCCTTTTAGCGGCTCTATAAGCTTCAAAATAGAATCATCTACTTCCTTTGAAGTTTCTTTCATATACTCGAAATAAATATTCGGCTCCATGCAACCAAATAATAGTTTACGGAATTTGATATAAATTTAACCCGAAAATTTTTCCCCTTGCCCAATTGCCTCCTTTTCCCTTGAACAATTTTTTCTTATTGATCCTCTTTTGTTTTTAAATAGTTCTCGATTTTTGAAACTAGTTTTTCGCCTTTTATTTCTAGGGATTCTTTTGTGAACCACCCTAATCTATAA
>JAUWWX010000027.1 GCA_030616665.1 archaeon
TTGACGTTTTGGAAAATCTTGCAATAGAGCGGGCAAAGAAGCTGTTTGATGCGCAACATGTGAATGTGCAGCCCTTGTCTGGCTCCCCTGCAAACATGGCTGTCTATTACGCGATTATGGAGGTTGGCGACACTTTTATGGGCCTCAAGTTGACGGAAGGCGGCCACTTGACTCACGGGCATCCGGTGAATTTTTCCGGAAAGCACTACAAATGCGTGCAATACGGCCTTGACAAGGAAACCGAGTTGTTGGATTACGATGCAATTGAAAAGCTTGCTAGGCAAGTAAAACCAAAGCTTATTTTGAGAGGCTATACCGCTTACCCAAGGGCAATTGACTTCAAGCGCTTTAGGGAAATCTGTGATTCAGTTGGGGCGTTCTGCATGGCAGACATTGCCCACATCGCTGGATTGTGTGCTGCTCACGTCCACGAAAACCCTGTGCCATACTTTGACGCGGTTACAACCACTACGCACAAGACTTTGAGGGGGCCCAGGGGTGCAATGATTATGTGCAAAGAAGAATTTGCCGAGAAAATCGACAAGGCTGTTTTTCCCGGCCTGCAGGGCGGGCCCCACGACAACACAAATGCTGCCAAGGCGGTTGCCTTCGGCGAAGCCCTGCTACCGGAATTCAATGACTACGCCAAGCAGATTGTAAAGAATGCCAAGGCGCTTGCCGGTTCTTTGATGGAAAAAGACCTGAGGCTTATAACAGGCGGAACAGACAACCACTTAATGCTTGTTGACGTGTTCAAAAGCAGGGGCATTACTGGGAAAGAGGCAGAGCATGCCTTGGAAAAAGCCGGCATTTACTGCAACAAGAACACTATTCCCTTTGACCAAAGAACGCCCTGGGACCCAAGCGGAATAAGGATTGGAACCCCGGTTCTTACAACAAGGGGAATGAAGGAAAGTGAAATGAGGGAGGTCGCTGGCTTCATTGCAAAGGCTTTGGACAGCAGCAAGGATGAGGCGAAGCTTGCAGTGATAAAGAAAAACGTGGAGGAATTCTGCAAACAGTTTCCGTTCTACAGCTGAGGTGTTGTTTTTTTGGGAGCAAAAATAATTGGCGGCGACAAAATTTCTGCAGCTATCCTTGAAAGGACAAAAAAGGATTGCGATGCCTTGAGGAAGAAGAATATAACGCCAAAGCTTGCTGTAATCCTGGTTGGCAGCAATAAAGCCTCTGAGTTGTACATTGCGAAAAAGAGGGCTGCCTGCAGCGCCCTTGGCATTGAGTTCGACCTTTTCAGGTTCAAGCAATCCGTTGAAGAAAGCGAAATTGTGTCCCTTATAAAAGAGCTGAACTACAAGTTCGGCGTTCACGGAATTCTTGTGCAATTGCCCCTGCCACAAGGTTTTGACACTGCAAGGGTTATTGACAGCATTTCCCCCCTGAAGGACGTAGATGGCTTTACCTCCTTCAACCTTGGCTTGCTTTGCCACGGCAAAGAGGAAATTGTTTCATGCACTGCCAATGGCATACTGAAGCTGATTGAAAGCAGTGGCAAAAAGATTGAGGGAAGCAGAGTCTGCATTGTCAACCACAGCATTGTTGTTGGAAGGCCCCTTGCACAGTTGTTGCTGAACAGGAACGCCACTGTTACTGTCTGCAACCGCTTCACAAAAGACTTGGGTTCTGTCACGAAAGAAGCAGACATTCTTGTTACCGCGGTTGGAAAGCCCGGCCTTATAAAGCCTGAAATGGTCAAGCAAGGTGCCGTAGTGATTGACGCAGGCATTGCAAAAGCCGGGGAAAAAACAGTCGGGGATGTTGACTTTGCTGGCGTGAAAGAGGCAGCTTCCTTTATCACTCCTGTTCCGGGCGGTGTAGGGCCAATGACAGTTGCCTGCCTGATGCAGAACGTTGTAAAGCTTGCCTCGCTTCAGCGCAGGTAATTCCAGCTGCTGCTTGCAAACCTTTCTTTTTCAATCTTTTCTGCAAGCGCCTTTTCTTCCAGTGCCAGGCTGCCTTTTTCAATCTCCGCTTTGAAGTTTTCAGCAAAGCCCTTCCTCACAGCATCCGCTACTTCACGGAAGTAGACCTCTCTGCCAGCTTCCTGCTCAACTGAGGTAACCCTTTGCTTCACGTTCTCAATCATTTTGTCCTTCAACTTCTCATCCGGAACCTTCAGCACGCTGAACATTTTCTCAACATCGACCCTGATTAAGACTGTCCCATGCTGCAAAACAACGCCATTCCTCCTTGTCTGCGCACTCCCGCTGATTTTCTTTCCGTTCACCACGATGTCGTTAAGCGGAACAAAGCTTGCGTTTAATCCCAGCTCCCCAAAGCCAAGCACAAGCGAGTTGCAAATCAATGCATAGCTTTCAAGGATGTTCTTTGGGACAATAGCGGAATCTTCAGTGCAGGTAAAGCTATAGGTCAGCTCTGCATCGTGAAAGACCGCTCCCCCGCCAGTGATTCGCCTAACGATGTCAATGCCAAGTTGTTTGCATTTTGCCAAGTCAACCTCTTGTTCAAGCGACTGAAAGTAGCCTATTGAGACTGCGGCCGGCTTCCAGGCAAAAAATCGCAGGGTCGGCATCCCAAAGTGGGGGCATTCCCTCATGATTGCCTCGTCGATAGCCATGTTCTTTGCGGCAGGATTCTCACCGGTTTCAAGTAACCTGAATTTCATTTCTTGCTCACCGCCGCCATTATCGCTTTTGCCAAGTCAGCTGCCTTAAAGCCAAATAGCTGAATGCTGTTCCCTTCAACAACCGAATCGATTTTTTCCATAAGGCTTTCTTCTTTCAGCTCTGCTCCCTGCAGGCCTTTCTCAATCAACTCTATTGCCTCTTCAGGATGCAGAAAGAAGTCTCCAAAAATCCTTATGCTGAGAATTTTTCCCTTCTCTGCTTCCAAAGCAATCTTTAGCAGCTTTCCACCCTCAACCTTGTAAATTGCGCTACCTTTCAAAGAAAGCACCTGCCCTGTAGCTGCTCCTAACAAGGGGTCCTGCCTCAACATGCTTGAATCCCTTCTGCAATGCAATTCTCTTCAACTCAGCAAATTCTTCTGGAGTAAGAAACCTCTGCACTGGCAGGTTCCTCTTGCTTGGCTGCAAATACTGCCCAAGCGTGAGAAGGTCACATTCTACTGCAAGCAGGTCGTCCATTGTATGCTCTACTTCCTTCCTGCGTTCACCCAAACCAAGCATGATACTACTCTTGGTAAAAATCATTTTATTCAATTTCTTTGCATTCCGCAGCACATCCAAACTCTGTTCGTAAGAAGCCCTTCTGTCCCTAGCAATTGCCTGCAGCCTTTCAACTACCTCGATGTTGTGGCCAATTACATCTGGCCTGGCTTCAATCACTTTTTGCAAGCACTCCGTGCTTCCTTGGAAGTCGGGAATAAGGGCTTCAACCCTTGCGCCTGCGGCTTTTACTGCTTTAATGCATTCCGCAAAATGCAGTGCGCCAAAATCTGGCAAGTCATCCCTGTCGACACTGGTTAGGACAACGTATCTCAAACCAAATCGCTTGACCGCATCTGTAATCTTTTCAGGCTCTTTTTTATCGAGCGCCTCACCCTGTTTTGCGCTCTGCACTCCGCAGAAGTGGCAATTTCTTGTGCAGATCTTGCCAAGAACAATGAAGGTTGCTGTCCCGCTATTCCAGCATTCCGCAATGTTTGGGCATTTTGCCTCTTCGCAGACAGTATGCAGGCTGCTTGCGTGCAGTTCATTCCTCACTTTTTTGAATTCTCTGCCAGAGGCAATTTTTACTTTTAGCCAACTTGGTTTAGGCATTTTGTTTTCACTCCTTCCATCTCAAATCAGGTTGTCTCGCTGCCTTGACTGCATCAAGGCGCCTTACAGGCATTGAATGGGGTGAGGTTTTCACCAGTTCAGGGTTTTCTGCAGCCTCCTCTTTGATCTTAACCATCGCGTCTGCAAACCTGTCCAGAGTTTCCTTGCTTTCCGTCTCAGTAGGCTCAATCATTATCGCGCCTTTTACAATCAATGGAAAGTAGACCATTGGCGGGTGAAATCCATAATCAAGCAGCCTTTTCGCAATGTCGTTTGTTGTAACATTGTTTGGAAAGCCCTTGTCTGACAGAACGAATTCGTGCATGCAAACCCTGTCAAATGGCAGGTGGTAATGCTTTCTAAGCCTTGAGAGGAGGTAGTTTGCGTTTAGGACAGCGTTTTCAGCCACCTGTTTCAAGCCATCTGACCCAATTGCCCTCAAGTAAGTAAAGGCCTTTACCATTACGCCAAAGTTTCCGTAAAACGAACGCATCTTTCCAATGCTGTTTTCTCCCCCAAATTCAAAGGCATATTTGTCGCCATTTTTTTCAACAAGCGGTAGTGGCAAAAATTGGACAAGCTTTTCAACCACGCCAACAGGGCCTGAACCAGGGCCTCCACCGCCATGAGGCGTTGAAAAGGTCTTGTGCAAATTGAGGTGCATTACGTCAATGCCCAAATCTTTTGGTTTGCAAATTCCCAACAAGGCATTCATGTTTGCTCCATCGCCGTAAACAAGGCCGCCTTTTTCGTGCACTATCCTGCAGACATCGGCTATGTTCTGGTCAAACAGGCCAAGCGTGTTTGGGTTCGTAATCATTATGCCAGCAACATTTTCATCCATTTTTGCGCGCAGGTCCTCTAAATCGGTGTTTCCGCTGCTGTCTGACTTAACTTCAACCGCTTCAAAGCCGCACATTGAAACGCTTGCAGGATTTGTTCCATGAGCTAAATCCGGAACCAAGACCTTTGTCCTGCTCTCCCCTTTTTTCTTGAAATAGGCTTGGACAATCATCATCCCTGTTAGTTCACCGTGTGCGCCAGCGGCAGGCTGCAAGCTAAACCTAGCAAAACCGCATATCTCGCACAGCATTTTTTCCAGTTCATACATCAATCGCAGCGCTCCCTGCACACTTTGCAAAGGCTGAAGAGGATGCAGCAGGGAAAACCCTTCAAGCCTAGCCATTTCCTCGCAGACCTTTGGATTGTACTTCATCGTGCAGCTGCCAAGTGGATAGAAGCCGTTGTCAACGCCAAAGTTAAGCCTGCTTAAGCCTGTAAAATGCCTTATCACTAGTGGCTCGCTCAGATTCATTCCCTTCTCAAAGATTAGCTCCACAGCAAAACACCCAATTGTTCAGCCAGCTTATCAATATCTTCCCTGTCATTCATTTCCGTTGCAGCTACGAGGACGCAGTCTTTCAATTCAGGAAACCGTTCTTCAAGGGAGAGGCCAAAAACAATTCCTTTACTAAGCAGCTTTTGCTGCAATTCCTTTGCATCTTTTCTCTTCACAACGAATTCGTTGAAGAAATTCTTTCCAAAGGGAAACTCAAAACCGGCTTTCTCAAGTTTGCTTGCTAGGTATTCTGCATTTTCATGGTTTTCTTTCGCAATATCCTTCAATCCCTTCTCGCCAACTGTCGCAAGGTAAACCGTTGAAGCCAGGGCACACAAAGCCTGGTTGCTGCAGATGTTGCTGCTTGCCCTTTCTCTCCTAATGTGCTGCTCCCTTGCCTGCAATGTCAAAACAAAACCCTCTTTTCCGGATGCATCAACCGTCTTGCCAACCAACCTTCCAGGCAACTGCCTCATAAACTGCTGCCTGCATGCAACCACGCCGGCAGAGGGGCCGCCGAAGTTCATGCTATTGCCAAAACTCTGCACGTCAGCAGCAACAATGTCAACATTTGCTTCGGCAAGCTTTGGGAGAAAGGCAAGCGACAAGGCTTCGGCAACAGCCACGACCAACAAACTACCTCTTTCATGCACTTTCTTTTCAATTTCATGCAGCTTTTCAATGCAACCAAAGAAATTTGGCTGCTGCACTATAAAGCAGGCAGTTTCTTCGCCGATTTCATTTTGCAATTCATCCACTTCAATTTCCTTCAACTGCAAGCCATTTGCTTTAGCATAGGTTCCCACAACAGCCTTGTACTCCGGGTTCAAGCCCTTTGCAACCAAGACCTTTTTCCTTCCGCTGCTGTTCTTCGCCATAATCATTGCCTCCGCTGTTGCACTCGCGCCATCGTACATGCTCGCATTAGCCAAGTCCATGCCTGTGAGCAAACAGATGTAGGTTTGCCATTCGTATATCGCCTGCAGCATTCCCTGGCTTATCTCTGCCTGGTAGGGTGTGTAAGCAGTATAGAACTCGCTTCTCCCCAAAATTGCCGGAACTGTAGCAGGAATGAAGTGATTGTAGCAGCCCCCGCCCAAAAACATGCTTAGCTGCTTTGCACTCTTGTTTAGTGCTGCAATTGACTCAATTTCCCTTCTAAGCTGCATTTCACCCAAGGCCTTTGTAATAGACAATTGCTTTTCAAGCAAAACATCCTTCGGTATGTCCACAAACAGCTCGCTTGCTGCCTTAATGCCAAGCGCCTTCAGCATCTCCTCCCTATCCCTTTCATTGCATGGCGTAAACCTCATGGCAAAGCCCCCAAACTCAAAGCAAAAATTTATTTCCTTTCCTTTCCCTCGAGCTCCCGGCTCAAAGCAAAAAATTTATTTCTTCCCTTTTTTCTTGAGCCCCTAACTTAAGGCGAGAATTTATTTCCTCTCCTCTTCCTCGACAAACGCATCATACTGCTTGCTGTCCATCAAAGCGTGCAATTCTTTTTCATCCGCCAACTTGATTTTTGCAATCCAGCCCCTGCCAAACGGCTCCTTGTTAACCAACTCAGGCGTTGACAGCAGTTCAGTGTTCACCTCAACGACTTCGCCGCTTACAGGCGCAAAGATATCGCTCACATTTTTAACGCTTTCCAGAACACACATTGGCTTTTCCCGCTCAACCTTTGTCCCAAGCTTGGGCAGTTCAACGAAGACAATGTCTGTCAAGGCCTTTTGGGCATAGTCTGTTACCCCAACAGTTACTGTATTTCCTTCAACCTTGCACCATTCATGCTGTTTTGTGTATTTTCTGTCATCAGGGTTTGCCATGCTCTCAGTCACCTCTCCTGTAGAACGGCAGTTTTGCAACCTTTGCCTTAACCGCTTTCCCCCTAATCTCTATCTCGAATTCAGTGCCAGCAGCGCTGAATTCCTTGCCAATATAACCTAGTCCAATACCCTTTTTTAATGTTGGCGAAAATGTTCCAGAGGTAACAACCCCTATTTCCTCTCCCTTCTTTAGAATCCTGCAAGCATTCCTTGCAATGCCCCTTTCAAGCAGCTCAAAGCCAACCAGCTTTTCTTTAACTCCTTGCTCCCTTTGCTTTAGCAAAGCCCGCTTTCCAATGAATTCTTTGTCCCAGCCAACCATTTTTTCATAATGGCAGAGCAGCAGGCTATGCTTTGCATCAATGTCCTGGCCGTGCAAAAGCATGCCTGCTTCTAACCGAAGCATGTCCCTTGCGGCAAGGCCGCATGGCTGCAGATTGAAACCTGCGCCTGCCTGCATCAATGCATTCCACATTTCTTCCGCTTTCCCTGCAGCAAAATACAACTCAAATCCGTCCTCGCCTGTGTAGCCGCTCCTGCTCACAACGCACCCAACACCATTAATCTCCACTTCCCTAAAATTATAGCGCCCAATTTCATTCAAATTGCCTTGAACCAGCTTCTGCAGAACTGCCTCTGCCTTCCTGCCCTGCAAATCAAGCTTTGCCGTTTTTTCCCTCAGGCCACTAATCTTGACATCCATTCCGGCAGCATGCTCCTTCACCCAGTTAAAATCGTTTTCATACGGCACTGAGTTCACAACAAGCCAGAATTTCTCTTCGCCAAACTTGTAGACTGTCAAGTCGTCCAGAATGCCTCCGTTTTCATTGCATAGCACAGCCAGCCTCATCTGGCCAGGCCGCATGCCAGAAATGTCCCTTGCAATCAGCATCTGCAGCAGCTTCTCAGCGTCCTTTCCCTCAACCTGAATTACGCCCATATGGCTTGTGTCAAACAGCCCGGCCTGCTGCCTCACAGCATTGTGCTCTGCTATTGGAGTGCGGTAGTAGAGTGGCAAAAGCCAGCCGTGAAAATCGGTCAGCTTGGCTCGCAGCCTTTCGTGCATTGCATGGAAGGGTGTTTTTTGCGGCATGTGAATTAAGTAAAAAAGGCAAAAGTGTTTAAAATAAGTTATTTAACCAAGCCCTTTTCTTTCAGCACCTGCTCCATCCTTGCCCTGTCAAAGCCCTCTATTATAATGCCCTCAATGTCCACTACAGGCATCATGGCTTCCCTGCTGCCCTCTTCCCTAACACTGCGCCTCTTTTCAACCATTTCCCTTGCCTTTCCCTTGTCCTCAACCACGTCATATTCTTCAAATGCAACGTTGTAGCGCCTCAGCACGACCTTTGCAGCAGAGCACTTTGGGCAGTGCGGCATGCTGTAAACGATTACACTCATAGCAAAAATGGAACAACGAAAACTATTTAATATATTAGAAAAGAAAATTCAGCGCTCTTCTCTTTTTCCAAGCCTTCTCTGGGTTCGAAGGAAAACCTGATAAGCTTCCCAAAGTTCGCTAACTTCTTTTTTGCTGCAGCCAAGCTTTCTGGCAATTTTTGCATTGTCTTCCATGCCGAGGGATTTTTCTCTTATTATTTGTATAAGAAGATTCGCTTCTGCTCTCTTTAACCCCATTTTCTCCTCAAGACTTTTTCTTATAAAATCTTTGACCAAAAACCTGAGTTTTTTGATGAGATAATTGGGTATGCTTCCTCTTGGTTTTTCATATTTCTTAATCAGTAGTAAAAGCTTTTCGCCTACAAACTCACTAAATTCTTTTTTTAATTCGCTTGACCAATTCAGCGTTGGATAAATGTGCTTGAAAAGAGCCCAGTTGGTTAGATGCTGAAATTGTGGAATCATTCTCTCCTGTGTTTTGGTTAAACGAATAGGCTTTGGTTTCGGTGAGAAGTCAATATCTGGAAACCGCTGCAGCATTTTTAATCTAATTTTACGAATTTGCCCAATACCTACTTTCACTTTTCTTTTAGCTAGTCTCTTTTTAATTTCCTTATTTGAAGCCCTTGGATCGCCGTACAGCTCTTTCATTACAATAGCCGCTTTAGAATCAAGTCTTACAAAATCCCTAAGAATAACCATTTTGTTCCAATATGGCATCTCCTTGCCTTCAGCCCTGAGCTTGGACCGAACTTGGGTGAGAGTGCCCCTTGTTGTTGGCAAGCCTCTTTTTTTCATTTTCGCTAAAACCATGTCTCGAGAAAGGAATGGTTTTTGCAGCATTATTTTTCTTGCAATTGTCATTTTGCTAGGTCTTTTAGGTTTTGGCATGTAAAAATAGTTATTCCTCTAAACTATTTATATCTTGCTGCTTAAGCAA
>JAUWWX010000070.1 GCA_030616665.1 archaeon
GCTGTAGATGCAATTATCAGGTTTGAACTTAGGTGGGCAGTAGAGCATTTCAGAGATATAAAAATAACCCTGGTTGATGCGGAGAAATACGCGGTAGAGAATAGCAGGAAATACCTTGATTTTCAGAAGAGGTGGGTAGCGTTGATGCCGGAAATTGCTGGGGACAAGCAGACGGTGAAATACTTCAAGGACAAATTCGAGTAAGACAAACCGGATTGCATGCAAAAAGGCAAGAGTTAAATATCTGAACAGCTTTTTATTGTAAGAATGCCACGCTTTGTTTTCTTTTCTGATTTGGACAGCACACTGCTTGATCACGACACATACTCCTTTGAGGAGGCAAAGCCTGCCCTGCAAAGAATAAGGCAGACGAACAGTTCCTTGGTGTTTTGCACAAGCAAGACAAAGACCGAAAGCCTGGACTATGAGGAAAAGTTTTCATTAAGGGAGCCGTTCATAGTAGAGAACGGTGGCGCAATATACATTCCAAGAGGATATTTCAAGCACGGAATAGCTGAAGCGGTTGCAGAGCAGGAATACCTTGCGCTGAGGCTTGGCACTGATGCGAAAGAACTTGAGGCAGTTGTCGACGCCCTTTCCAAAAAGATTGGCATCACACCATTTCACAGGATGGGCATCTCTGAGGTAATGCAAGACCTTGGCTTAAATGAAGAGCAGGCTCGAAATGCAAAAGACAGGCATTTCACTGCCTCTTTCAAGAACCCTGGCAAGGAAATGGTTGAGAGGGCAAGGGCCTTCGTCGAGAAAAAGGGCTACACTCTCACAGTTGGAGGAAGGTACTGCGCTGTCATGAAGGGCAGCGACAAGGGAAAGGCAGTGCAAACGCTGCTGCAGCATTACAGAAAAGACTTTGCCAAAGTGGTTTCAGTTGGCTTGGGCGATGCGCCAAACGATTTTCCAATGCTGAGGACATGCGACAAGGCTTTTTTGGTTGCAAAGAAAAATGGAAGTTATGCTTCGAATGAATTCCCAAAAGCTGAGGGTGTTGGGCCAAGTGGATGGAACAAAGCAGTTTTGGAGGTTTTGGGAAATGCCTAACGCAAAGAAGGCAGAGAAAAGCATGACAGTTCTGGAGGTTTTAAGGGATGCTTAATGCAAAGAAAGCGGAAAAGATTTTTGAGAAAAGCAGGCAGGTGCTGAGGGAAGTGCAAATGCCGAACGGCGGCCTGATGGCAACACCTAAGGGCAAAAGGTATCCTTACATTTATCCAAGGGACCACAGCATCATAACCCTTGCATTAATCGAAGCAGGAATGATGCAGGAAGCAAGGAAGGCCGTTGGCTTCATTGTAAGAGCAGAGCACGGCAAGGGCGCTTTTCCTCAGAGGTTAACCCCTGAGGGGAAGGATGCAAGCTATAAGCCTGTGCAGATTGACGGAACAGCCTTGGCAATAATCTCGTTTGCAAGGTTTTACAGGAAAAGCCATGACAAAAGGATTTTGCAAAAGCACTGGAAGAGGATGCAGAGGGCAGCAAATTACATTGTTGCAAACATCGATGCTGACAAGAAGCTTGTGTTCACACCGAACAGCATTTTTGAATTCCCGCCATTGGAGCAGGGCCTGGAGGTCTGGGCAAACGGCACCTGCTACGCCGCTTTGGGTGAGATGGAATTTTTGGCTCGGCAGCTCGGGAAGGGGATAAAAAAATTCTCTGCCGCAAGGCAGGGAATAAAAAAAGGCTGTGAAAAATTCCTGTGGACTGGCAGGGAGAAAAGATTTTTGAAGAAAATTAGGCTGAGGGAAAGCAGCAGCGTTGTGGTTACGGCTGACGCTTCAACCTATGCCCTGGCTGAATTCGGAATGTTCTCTGACAATGACAAGAGGATTGTTTCAACCGTGCAGAGGATTGAAAAGGAATTATGGTATCCCGGCTTGGGCGGCATATGCCGGTATCCCAAGGCATTGGGGAGGAACAATGGGGGATTTGGCCCCTGGGCTATTTTTACCTGCATGCTTGCAAGGCATTTTATCAGGAGAGGCAAGAGAAAGCAGGCTGAAAAATACTTTGGCTGGGTAATGCGGAACAGCGAGAACGGGCTGTTGCCAGAGCACGTTGCAAAAGCAGATGAGTTTGAAGAGTATGTTTTGGACTACAGCAGCGCTGGCTTGCTGAGGCCTGACAGGAAGGTTTTGATTCAGAATGTCAGAAAGCAGCCCATGTTTAAGAAAAAGGGAATTGCTTTTGTGACAATGCCCCTTGCCTGGAGCCACGCAGAGTTCATTTTAACCTGGAGCCTTTTCAAAAAGAGGTTTTTGCAAGGAAAAAAGGGCTTAAAATAGTTTTCGTAGGTAGTTGATTAGAATGCTTGAATGGCTTTTTGCAGCAAACTATTTTGGGAACAGCCTTTACCAAATTGCCTTGTTCTTTGCAAGCATTGTTTTGTCAATTGTGCTTGGCAAAATTGTTTACTACCTGATTAAAACCAGGGCAAGGCAGGCAGCAAAGAAAAGCAAGTCAAAGGTTGATGACCTTTTGCTGCACACCATTGAAAAGCCCCTCGTTTTTTTCCTCATAATAATTGGCATAGGGCTTGGGCTGCGCGCCCTCACCATTCCGGCAAGCATGCTCCAAACCATAGACGCGATTTCTGGCGTTTTGATAACAATCGGAGCGGCATGGGTTGCGGTAAACCTTATCGATGCAGGGATAAAGCTTTACATTATGCCATTGGCTGAAGCCACTGACACAAGGCTTGATGACCAGCTTATACCAGTTGCAAGCAAGACAGTGAAATGGCTTATAATAATTTTTGCCCTGCTGCTCATAGTCAGCAGCTTTGGCTATGACATAACAGCGGTCCTGGCAGGGCTTGGCATTGGCGGACTTGCAATCGCCTTTGCCGCCCAGGAAACCATTTCCGACATGTTTGGAGGCCTAAGCATTCTCTTAAGCAAGCCATTCATGGTTGGGGACTGGCTTGACTTTGAGGGCATTGTGGGGGTTGTTGAAAGGGTTAGCCTGAGGCACACAACCATTCGAAACCTTGACAAAAGGCAGGTTGTGATACCAAACAGCAAGATTTCAAAGGGCGTTGTAGTAAACATCAGTTCTGCCCCGGCAAGAAAGATTTTGATGAACCTTGGCTTAACCTATGAAACGCCTGTCAAAAAAATAAACAAGGCAATAAAGCTTGTTACTGACATAATCAACAAGCACCCTGACTGCGAAAATGACCCAATTGTGCAATTCTCGGAATTCAAGGACTTTTCCCTGAACCTGCTTGTAATCTATTATGCGGACAATGCCAAATGGTTTGGTGTAAGACCTGAGATAAACATGGCGATAAAGGAAGCCTTTGACAAAAACAAGATAGACTTTGCCTATCCCACACAGATGATTTACACGGCGAAGGCATAATTTCACCTACGCTTGAAGGCTACAGATAGGCAAAAAAACACTGCTTTTTTACTGACCGAAAGGTTTAAATAGGATAATGAATATATATTCGTTATATGGTAATGAATAATAATTCAAAAAGGAGGGATTGGAAATGCCCAATAGAGACAAAACAGGCCCTGAAGGAAAGGGCTCAAAAACAGGCAGGGGCAAAGGACCCTGCAAGTAAATGATTAAACGAAAAAAGAAATTTTAGGAGGTGGAATACAAAATGCCAGCAAGAGACAGTACAGGTCCCTTTGGGCAAGGCCCTATGAGCGGCAGAGGCCTTGGCCCTTGCGGCAGAGGGCTTGGCTTTGGAAGGGGCTTTGGCCGAGGGCTTGGTTACAGATACTGGGCTGCAAGGCCTGTTGAGCTAACCAAAGAGGAAAAGGTTAAAATACTGAAGGCAGAGAAAGAGGATATAGAAAAGGCTCTCAAAGAGCTTGAGGAGTAAGTGATGAAAAAAATGCCTAGGCCTAGGTTATGCAGAAGGGTTTGGCTCGAGCCAAGCTTCACTTACTTCAAGCCGGCAGGCGTAAGAATTCGTGAATTGCAGGAGAGTGTGCTTGCGGTTGACGAATTCGAGGCAATAAGGCTGAAGGATTTGCTGCTGATGGAGCAGGAGGAAGCCGCAGCGAAGATGAACATTTCACAGCCGACATTTAATAGGTTGCTGCACAGTGCAAGAAAAAAGCTTGCCGATGCTATTGTGAACGGAAAGGCAATCAGGATAGAGGGCGGAAACTTTGAATTTGCGAGAGGCAGAAAGCGCAGAGGGAGAAAGCGTTAAAAACAATACCCTGCTCCAATAGGTTGGTGACCTATTTGAAAGGAATTGCCTTGCTTTTGATGTTTCTGCTGTTTGCCTCAACGGGATTTGGGCAAACGGTCCAGTCAAGCCAAACAGAGGAAGACAAGGTAGTTGTTTACTTCTTCTGGAGGCATGACTGCCCCTACTGTGAAAAAGAGCATAGCTTCCTTGAGCAATTGGAGGAAAAATACCCCGAGGTAGAAGTGCACTACCTTCTGGCAAGCGAGAGCAGGGAATTGTTTGAGGAGCTTGCAGGCAGGTATGGGGCAACAACCCAGTGGGTTCCAGCCTTGTTTATTGGAGACTGTGATTTCCACAGGGTTGGATTCACAGAAGAGCTTGGTGCAGAAATAGAGATACACATACGGGGGATGATAGATGAAATCAACAATGAAACATGTGAAGAAGAGCGCTATATCACAGTGCCGTTTCTTGGAAAAATAGATTTGCAAAACATATCACTGCCGCTTTTCACAGTAGTAATTGCCGGATTGGACGGGCTCAACCCCTGCGCTATTTGGATCCTGATGTTTCTACTGTCACTGCTCATTTATGCAAAGAGCAGGAAAAAAATCCTGTTTGTTGGCGGGCTGTTTGTAGCAACAAGCGGCGTAATTTACTTCCTTTTCATGGCAGCCTCGCTGAACATTTTTCTCTTTATCGGCTACACAGATGTCATGCGGGCGTTGATTGCGTTGGTTGCCTTGGCATTCGGTGCACTTAACGTGAAAGATTTCTTCTACTTCAAAAAGGGCATCAGCTTAACCATTCCCGACAAGGCAAAGCCAAAGCTTTTTGAGAAAATGCGGAAGCTTGTGCAGGAAGAGGCAACACTTGGAAGCGTTGTGGGCGTAATCCTGTTGGCAATTTTTGTCAACCTGATTGAGCTGGCTTGCACTCTTGGGCTGCCAGCCATCTACACAAGGATTTTGACGCTGCAAGAGGTTTCTCCTATGACACACTACCTTTACCTGGCATTGTACAACGTGGTTTACGTCGTGCCATTGGCATTAATTGTGACAGCATTTGCCTTTACCCTAGGGGGAAGAAAACTGACAGAAAAGCAGGGCAGGATCTTGAAACTCGTTTCTGGCTTGCTGATGCTGTCGCTTGGCCTGATAATGCTGTTCAAGCCAGAGCTGCTTATGTTTGCCTAAGGCGTGCTTTTCCTTTTTCTTTGTTTTCATTCAATTAATCTATTCAAAATGACCCCAAAAAATTTGTCAGAGCTGGTAACCTTTGTGCCGAACAAGGCTGAGCCCATACACAACTGGTTCTACTACAAGGAAGGGTTTAGCAGGGCTTTTGTAGAATGGGCAGTAAAAGAATTTGAATTGCATGAGCCTATAGCTGATCCCTTCTGCGGCGTAGGAACAACACTTTTGGCAGCCAAGC